>NZ_DGVO01000058.1:0-11640 GCF_002394995.1 Bifidobacterium sp. UBA4282 | reverse complement strand
CAGGTTCGAATCCTGTCTCGCGCACCACAACGGCGGAGCGTCAGCGCTCCGCTTTTTTCGTATCCCCGCCCATACTGCCCGGCGTCGCCGGTGAGTGCTTATGGTTCGTTCGGCACGATACATCACGGTCACGGGAGAGAACCAGACACGCGGTATCATGGTGTCGTTTGTGACTTCCGCTATGAGCGAACGACAAGGAGCAGTGACGCATGTACGATTTCGAGACGCTGGTGGACCGCAGGGGCACGACCTCGTCCAAGTGGCATATGATCGAAACCGATATGGGGCCGGGCAATGAGGATGTCATCGCCCTGTCCGTGGCCGATATGGAGTTCAAGCCCGCCCCCGAGATCGTGGAGGCGCTGGTCCACGCCGCCCAGCATGACATCTTCGGCTACGACTACGCCACCGACCAGTATTTCGATGCCCTGGTGGGCTGGATGCGGCGCCGCCACGCGTTGGACATCAAGCCCGAATGGGTCACGCTCTCCGACGGCGTCATGCCGGCCGTCAACACGGCCCTGCGCGCCGTGACCCACCCCGGCGACAGCGTGATCGTACAGAGCCCGTCCTACCCGCCGTTCGTGGCCGCCGCCCGCAACAACGGCCTGACCCTGCTGGACAACACGCTGAAGCTTGAGGACGGCCGCTACGTGATGGACTACGAGGACCTAGAGGCCAAAGCCTCCGACCCGCGCTGCACCGCCATCATGCTGTGCAACCCGCACAACCCGGTCGGCCGCGTCTGGAGCGCCGACGAACTGCGCCGCCTGGCGGACATCTGCATCGAGCACGGCGTGACGATCCTATCCGACGAGATCCACGCCGACTTCGAATACCCCGGCCACAAGGTCACGATGTTCTCGAACCTGGGGGAGCGCTACGCCATGCACTGCATGGAATTCACCGCGCCCACCAAGACCTTCAACCTGGCCGGCCTGCTGTGTTCCAACGTCATCATCCCGAACCCGGAACTCAAGCGCGCCTTCGATGTGGCCGCCGAGAACATCGCCGGTCTGACCGTCAGCCACTTCGGCCTGGTGGCCTGCCAGGCGGCCTACAACCATGCCGAACCGTGGTTGGACGAGCTGATCGGCGTGCTGCAGGGCAATCTGGCGCTGCTGCGCGACTTCGCCCACGCCACCGGCACCACGCTGATCGAGCCGGAGGGCACCTACCTGGGATGGCTCGACTGCCGCAGCCTGGGCTTCGCCGACGCCGACGCGCTGTGCTCCTTCATGCGCGACAAGGCCCGCGTCTATCTGGATGAGGGGCAGATGTTCGGCACCGCCGGCGCCGGATTCGAACGCGTGAACCTGGCCTGCCCGAAGCACCTGCTGGAGCGTGCGCTCGGCCGGATGGGCGACGCGCTGGCCGCCCGCTGACCCGGTAGCGAACTCCGTCGACGCCGGTAGAATGATACCGGCAACTGATTCGCATGGATGAAACGGAGTGCGGCATGACAGCACGTCGGAGGGCATGGGCGGCGATTCGCAGAATCGCGGCTTCGGATCGCATCAGCGGACTGATCATGCTCGGCTGTGCCATCCTCGGCCTGGTCCTGGCGAATTTGCCGGCCACGGCCCACCTGTTCGAGACCGTGGCGGAGACGCATCTGGGCATTCCCGGCACCGACATCGACCTGCCGCTGGGGCACTGGGCGCAGGATGGTCTGCTGACCATCTTCTTCCTGACCGTGGGGCTGGACCTCAAACAGGAGCTGACCACGGGCTCGCTCGCCAACCCGAAGGCCGCCGCTGTGCCGATGCTGTGCGCGGTGGGCGGCATGGTGATGCCGCCGATCCTGTTCCTGACTGTGGTGGAGCTCTACGCCCGGTTCGGCCCACCCGCCGTCGGCGAGGCCACTGTGGCCTCCGGCGCGGTGTTCGGGTTCGACGAGCTGGCCCAGGGCTGGGCCATCCCCACCGCCACCGACATCGCGTTCTCCCTGGCCGTGCTCGCATTGTTCGCCAAGGCCCTGCCCGGGTCGATCCGCGCGTTCCTGATGACGCTGGCCACCGTGGACGACTTGCTGGCGATCATCCTGATCGCCGTGTTCTTCTCCTCGCTGGAGGCCTGGTACTGGTTCGTCGGCATCGGCGTGTGCGCCCTGGTCTGGTGGTATCTGGTGCGGCGCAAGCGCGTGCCGTGGCTGGTGGTGGCCGTGGTCGGCGTCCTGGTGTGGATCATGATGTTCGAGGCGGGGATCCATCCCACGCTCGCCGGTGTGCTGGTCGGTCTGCTGACCCCGGCGCGTCCGATTCACGGCGAGGCCTCGCCCCGTGCCGAACGCTACTGCGTCAAGCTCCAACCGCTCTCGTCGCTGGTGGCGCTGCCGGTTTTCGCGCTGTTCGCCGCCGGCGTGCATTTCGAGACGCTCAGCCCCGCGCTGCTGACCTCGCCGGTGGTCATCGGCATCGTGGCGGCCCTGGTGGTGGGCAAGCCGTTGGGCATCATGGCCACCGCCTGGCTGTCCACCCATCCCGGCGGACTGAGCATGCCCAAGGGCCTGCGCGTGCGCGACATGTTCCCTGCGGCCTGCGCCTGCGGCATCGGCTTCACGGTCTCGCTGCTCATCGCCTCGCTGGCCTATACGGATGCCGAGCTGTCGGCGGAAAGCCGGTTCGGCGTGCTGATGGCCTCCCTGGTGGCCGCGGCCATCTCTGGCGTGCTGCTCAGCTTGCAATCCAAACGGTACGAGCGCGAACGGGCCGCGGCGCACGCCGCGATCGGCACGATCGGCGGCAATGTCGCCGCGCATGAGGAACCCCAACCGGACGAATCCGAACTCGTCTGGCACGACCATATCGACGACGAGGAGAGCGAGGAGACCGAGGATGACTGACCCCACAACACAGCCGGTGGACCCGGAGGACCTGATCCGCCGCCGGCAGGTCGACCCCGCCGCCGGCGACATCGACGCACCGCCGTTCAGCGAGACCTATCACCGTGGTCCCGTCATCCTGCGCGGTCCGATGATCCCGCAGGACAGCACCACCGCCAACCTGCTGAAGGCGGAGCAGTCCACCGACTGGCTGCATATGGATCCCTGGCGCGTGCTGCGCATCCAGGCTGAGTTCGTCGACGGATTCGGCGCGCTGGCCGAGCTGGGACCCGCGGTATCCGTGTTCGGTTCGGCGCGGACGCAACGCAGCGATCCGGCCTACCGTGCGGCGCAACGCATGGGCGCCCTGATCGCCGAACGCGGCATCGCTGTCATCACCGGCGGGGGACCGGGCATCATGGAGGCCGCCAACCGCGGCGCGGCCGCGGCCGGCGGCAAATCCGTGGGGCTGGGCATCGAGCTGCCGCATGAGCAGGGCATCAACGAATGGGTGAACCTGGGCATGAGCTTCCGGTACTTCTTCGTCCGCAAGACCATGTTCGTCAAGTACTCGTCCGGCGTGATCATCTGCCCGGGCGGGTTCGGCACGCTGGACGAGATGTTTGAGCTCCTGACGCTGGTGCAGACGCACAAGGTGGAGCCCACGCCCGTGGTGCTGTTCGATACGTCGTACTGGCAGGGCCTGTTCGATTGGATCACCGGCACGTTGGAGCCGCGCGGCATGATCTCGCCGCTGGACCCCGAACTGGTGACGCTGACCGATGATCCGGAACAGGCCGTGGCCGTGGCCACGAGCACCATACGCTGACCGTGGCCACGGCCACGGTCAGCCATCCGGCCAGACTCTGTCTTGCCGGGGCACGATCGGTCAGCGCTTGACGGCGATCAGCAGTCCGGTGCCGGACGGGGTGAGCGTGGAGCGGAAGCGTTCATCCGACTGCACGGCGTCGAGCAGTTCGCGCATGGCCACGGCCTTGTCGCCGCGGTCGGCGGGATTGGGCACGCCGCCGTTGGCGTGGGGATCCTCCAAGGCCATGACGTCGGTGAACACGATGACGCCATGCTCACCCAGCACCCGTGAGGCGTGCTCGAAGGCGGGCGCGTAGTTCGACGCGTCCCCGGCGACCACGATCAGGTCGTAGTCCCCGGCGTTCAGCCTCGGCAGATAGGTGCCCACGGGGGCGCTGACGGCGCGCAGCGTGGTCTGGGTGCGGTCCGACAGCCCCGCGAACAGCTTGCGAATCAGCGCGATGCCCTCCGTGGAGGAATCCACCGCGGTCAGCTGGCCGCGCCCCTCCAAACCGTCGATGAGCTGGAGCGTTTCGACCACCGACGCGGTGCCGATGGCGATGATCGAGGAGGCGTCGAGCACATGCACCAGCAGCGAGAGCAGTTCGGCCTGCGCCGCCGACCCCTGGGGGATGCCCTCGCGCTCCACGGCCGTGCGCACCTCGTTGAGATCGGGGGACTGCCGGGAGAATGCGCGATCCTCGACGAACTGCCAGACCTTGGCCAGATTCGTGTATGACGTCTTGTTCATGGTTCCGCCTTTGAATGTCGATGGATGGGTCAGCGTTCCTTGACCTGCGCGATCAGCTGCCAGATCTCCTCGCCGACGTCGATGCCGCGCGGGCATTCACGGGTGCAGGCGCGCACCGACTGGCATGCCGCGATGCCGTCCGCCGTGTCGATGGCGTCCATGCGCTCCGCGGCCTGCGTATCGCGCGAATCGTTGATGAACCGGGACGCCGTGATCAGCGCGGCCGGCCCGATGAACGCCTCGCCGCCGGCGAACACAGGACAGCTGCCCTCGCACACGCCGCAGGCGATGCAGTTGCTGAGCAGCTCGTACCTGGCCAGCTGGTCGGGGTGCTGCAGGTATTCGAAGACGTCCACCTTGCCCTCGTCGGTGGTGGCCAGCACGCCGTCGGCCTGCAGGTACGGCTTGAGCTTCCTGATCTGTTCGAGCATCGGGTCGATGTCCGCGATCAGGTCGCGCTGCACGGGGAACCCGGGAATCGCCGCCAGTTCGATGACGCCGAGGGACCCGTCCGGCACATCCCCGGACAGTGTGCCCGTATCATCCGTGTCATCCGCGCCACCGGTCCTGCGGAACCCCTCCTCGTCGGTGGCGGAGGCCTCCGGCTTGGCCCAGTCGGCCACCGTGGCGGTGCACAGCAGCGTGGGCGCGCCGTTGATCGCCACCGCGTCCGAACCGCACATGCCGTGGCCGCAGGAATAACGGAACGCCAAGGTCGGGTCGACCGTCCGCTTGATGGTCAGCAGGCAGTCCAGCACCGTATCCTCGGGGCGGGCCGCGATCGTGTACTCCTGCACCCACTGCTTGCCGCGTGGGCGTCGGCGGGCCGAATCGCCGCCGAACGGGGAGGACTTCCTGGCGAACGGACTGCCCGCGCGCGCACGGTCGCGCTCGCGCTCGGCGCGTGGCGTGAACCGGTGCACACGCAACGTCACCGTGGTCATGTCGTTCTCGAGTCCGCCGCTCATTGCTCCGCCTTTCCTGTCAAAAACCGTCATATAGTCTGCCATATCCCGTACCCGTCCGGCTCAGTACGAACGGGCCTGCGGCGGCATGTCCTCGATATGCACCGGCTGCCAGCCGATGCCGCCCTCGGCGTCGGTCATCGAATGGGCCAGGAAGCGTTCGTCGTCGCGTGCGGGGAAATCCATCCGGTACAGCGAGCCGCGCGATTCATGACGCGCGTCGGAGGCCTCAAGCATGGCCGACCCCAGGTCGATCAGATGACGCACCTCCCAGATGGCGGTCAGCTCCTGGTTGAACGCGGGGGTGTCGCTATGCGGATGGAGGCTCGCGGCCTGCGGCGCGATCCGCTCGGCGATGGCCTCACGCGCGGCGGCGATGGTGTCCTCGCTGCAGTGGACCGCCAGCGCCGACTCCATGACGGCGCCGAGTTCGGCCATCAGTTGATAGGGGTTGCCGTCGGCCGTATCCTCGTCGTCGGCATCGGCGTCGGCGCCGGCCTTGGCCGCGGCCAGCAGGTCGGCCACCTGGGTCCTGCGTGCGGCTGCGGCGTCATCCACCCGGTCCTGGACGGTTTCGTCGCCGGCATCCGGCGCGGCTGCGGCACCCTCCAGACGCGCGGCCATCGAACGGCCGGCGCGGGTGCCGAACAGGCAGGCGTCGAGCAGCGAATTGCCTCCCAGTCGATTCGCGCCGTGCACGGACACGCACGAGCACTCGCCGGCGGCGAACAGTCCCTCGACCGTGGCGCGCCGCCCATCGGTCCAACGGTAGACCTCGCCGTCCACGGTCACCGGGATGCCGCCCATCGTATAGTGGGCGGTCGGCTTGACCGGGATCAGGTCAACGGCCGGATCAAGATTCGCGTACTTGCGGATGGTGGACACTACCTCGGGTAGCACCTCGTTCATATGGTCGGCGTCGATGCCGCGCATATCCAGCCACACGCAGTCCCTGCGCCCCTCAGGATCCTTCGGATCGGCCACGCCGCGCCCGGCGTCGGTCTCCGATCGGATGGCGCGGCTGACCACGTCGCGCGCGGCCAGGTCGGCATGGCCCGGGGCGTAGCGCTGCATGAACGCCTCGCCCTCGGCGTTGCGCAGCACGCCGCCCTCGGCGCGCGCCGCCTCGGACAGGAGGATGCCGGTATGCGCCAGCCCGGTGGGGTGGAACTGCATGAACTCCACATCCTCAAGCTGCAGTCCGGCGTTCAGGGCCAATGCCATGCCGTCGCCGGTCAGATCCCACGAGTTCGACGTGGTGTGGAACAGCCTGCCCGCGCCTCCGGTGGCCAGCAGGACGTTCCTGGCGTGCACGGCGTGCACGGCGCCGGTATGCGTATCGAACGCCACCACGCCCTCGACCTTGGTGCGTGCCTCGTCCAGCACCAGGTCGGTCACATACCATTCCTCGGCGAATGCGATGCCGGCCGCCACGCACTGCTGCCACAGCGCGTGCAGGATCTGGTGGCCGATGCGGTCGGCGGCGTAGGCGGCGCGCTTGACCGGCTGCTGGCCGAAGTCGGCGGTGTGACCGCCGAAGCGCCGTTGCGCGATATGCCCGTCCTCGGTGCGCGAGAAGGCCACCCCCATGCGTTCGAGGTTGATGACCGCGGCGGGGGCCTCCTGCGCGAGCAGTCTGGCCGCATCCTGATCGACGAGCCAGTCGCCGCCCTTGACCGTGTCATAGTAATGCCAATGCCAGTCGTCGTGCTCTACATTGCCCAGGCTGGCGGCGATGCCGCCCTCGGCCGAACCGGTATGGGAACGCAGCGGCTGGAGCTTGGAGATCACCAGCACGGAGGGCTCCTCGCCCAAGGCCCGGCGTTCGGCGAATCCGGGGGAGTGGACCATACCCAGCGCCGCCGACAGACCGGCCGCGCCGGCGCCGACGATCACGACATCATACATTGCTTCGACATGCTTCGGACTCATAGTCTTGATTCTCGCACAACGGCGGTAATAATGGAGCCATGAGTGAGTCGTTGGTACCTGATGGCACCCAAGGCGGTGCATCGGCGTCCGAGGATGCGGGGCGGACGCAATCGTTCAACGCCGGCGTCTACGAGGTCGTCAGGCGCATACCGCGTGGATGCGTGGCGACCTACGGGCAGGTGGCGGCGCTCGCCGGACGCCCCCGTGCCGCGCGGTTCGTGGGGTTCGCGCTGCACGCCAACCCCGAGCCCGGGGTGATCCCCTGCCATCGCGTGGTGTTCCGCGACGGTTCGCTGGCGCCCGGATTCGCGTTCGGCGGCGAGGAGCGTCAGCGTGAGCTGCTTGAGGCCGAAGGCGTGGTGTTCGTGCCGCCGCCGGAGGGCGCGCCCAACGCCGGCGTCGAGGGCTGGCGGGTGGATATGGCGCGTTGCCAATGGCGGGCATAGGCCGGTCTCAACCGTCGGCAACGGCATAGCCGGTTCGCTCGCGCACGATGACGCCCTCCAACTCGAGGCGCGCCAGCTCGGCCAGCACCTGTTCCACGCCGGGGCGCATGCCTGTGGTCTGCAGTTCGGCCAGGATGAGGTCGGCCGTGGCCGGGCTATGCCGCCGCCGGCATGCGGCTATGGCGTCGAGGATAGGTTGGGTGGATGGGGTCCCGCCGTCCGGGGCCGCATCCTGCGAGGCGATGCCGTCCGCGGTGCGGTCGATGGGCGGGTGCGCGGTGTGACAGATCTCGTCGATGCAGCACATCGAGGAGATGATCATGGCCATGCCTATATGGATCAGCGAATTGCAGCCGGCGTTGCGCGGCGAGGTGATCGGGCCCGGGACCGCGTACAGCTGGCGGTTCAGATCGGATGCCCATCTCGCCGTGTTCAACGCGCCGGACCGGGGGCGGGCCTGCGCCACCACCACGGAGGAGGCCAACGCCGCGATGAGCCGGTTGCGCAGCAGGAACCGGTGGGATTCCGGAATGACGTCCGGGCACAGCTCGCTGATCAGCGCCCCGCCCTGCCGCCGCATCCTCTCGAAGAGGCGACGGTTGCGTTGCGGCCCGATGTGATGCAGCCCACCGGCGAATACCGCGACCGTACGTCCCGGGGGAATCGTGGCGCCGGAACCCGGTGGTACGGCGGCCAGGGCACCCAGATGCGCCGCGGCGTCGATGCCCATGGCGCCGCCGGAGACCACCAGATGACCGTCCGCCGCGGCCTGCGCGGCCAACTCCTGCGCCACGGTGCACCCGTAGTCGTCGGCCGCCCGTGACCCCACAATCGCCAACGGACTGTCGCAGCAGACCAGCGATTCGGGGTCTCCCAGGCCCCACAGGCACAGGGGCGGCGCCCAATCCTTGCGGGTGACGAGGTCGTCCAGCTGATGGGGCCAGTACGGGCTGTGCGGGGCGATGATCCACATTCCGCCGCCGTCCGTCATCCGCTCGGCCAGCTCGTCCATGGAGGAGCCGGGGAGCGTGCGTAGCCGGCGGATCCATCCGTTCAATGCCGTATGGAACGCCCGCATGGCCTTGGGCTGCACCTTGCGGCCCAATCGGCTCAGACCGGTGGCGAAGCAGCCGTCCAGCGCATTGCGGATGGCCGGGGGCATGGTCTCGTGCCGCGCCGCCGACATCAGCGTGGCCGCCAGGGCCTCGGCGCTGTCGGAGCCCTTGAGCGTGGCGAACATCAATGCGTCCGCGCCGTTGATGGCGGCGGTGAGCACGGCCCTGGACACGGTTTCGGCGTCCGGGGCGGGCATGGGAGGCGACTGTTCGGCGTTCATGGGCGGTCCTCGGTACGCAGGCCGATGGCCGTGAACATATGGTCCGGCGTGGGGGAGTCGGCGCCTGCGAGGTCGGCCAGCGTCCACGCCAGGCGCATCGACCGGTCCGCGCCCCGCAGGCTGAGCCGTTCACGGTTCAACGCCCGGTCGATGACCTGCAGCGCCGCGCGTGAGGTATGGTCACGCAGCCATGAGCCGGAGGCCTGCGCGTTGCAGCTCCATCCATGCCGGGCGAAGCGTTCCTGCGCCGTATGGCGGGCCTGGATGACGCGCTCGCGGATCCGGGCGCTGGGCTCCGCGGGAACGGTGTCGGCGGCCAGCAGCGTGGTGACCGGCGGCACCGTGATCTGGATGTCGATGCGGTCGAGGATTGGGCCGGAGAGCCGGGAGAAATACCGCATCCGATCCCGTTCCCGGCATGTGCACCGCTCTCCGGTGCCGTAGTCGAACCCACACGGGCAGGGGTTGGCCGCCATGACGAGTTGGAAGTCGGCCGGGTAATACGTGGTGCCGCCCGAACGGGTGAGCACCACATGCCCGGATTCCAATGGCTCGCGCAGGGTCTGCAATGCGCGGGTGGAGAACTCCGGCGCCTCGTCCATGAACAGGATGCCGCAGTGGGCGCGGGAGATCGCCCCCGGCTGGGCCAGTCCGCTGCCGCCTCCGACCAGCGAGGGACAGGAGGCCGTATGATGCGGTGCCTCGAACGGAGGGACGTCGGAGATGCCGTAGTGCTGCAGCGTGCCGCACAGGGAGCGGATTGAGGCCACCTCCAGCTGCTCGCGTTCGTTCAACGGGCTCATGATGCCGGGCAGGCGTGAGGCCAGCATGGTCTTGCCGGAACCGGGAGGCCCCACCATGAGCAGATGATGGCCGCCGGCGGCCGCCACCTCAAGCGCTTTCTTGGCTTCGGCCTGGCCGATGACCTCGGCCATGTCTCCGGGGTGGGACGCGTCGAACACCGGTTGCCGGGGCTGCTCGCCGACGGGCAGGTCGTGCGGCATCTGATAGCGGGCGTTGCCGCCCATCATCTCGATGAGTTCGCCGACGTGCCTGACCCCGATGACCTGCGGTCCTTCCACCAGCGAGGCCTCGTCAAGGTTGGCATATGGCACCACCATGCGGTGCAGTCCGCGTTCCCTGGCGTGCAGCATGATGGGCAGCAGCCCGTTGACGGGCAGGACCGTGCCATCCAGATTGACCTCGCCGATCACCACGACCTCGTTCAGGCAGTCCGGCGGAATCGCCCCGGCGGCGCTCAGCACGCTGGCCGCGATCGCCAGGTCATGAGAGGAACCGCGTTTGGGCATGGAGGCGGGGGAGAGGTTCACGGTGACCCGCGTCTCCGGCCAACGCAGGCCGCAGGCATGGCAGGCCGATTTGACGCGTTCGCGGGCCTCGGACAGCGAGGCGTCGGGCAGGCCGATGATGCTGAAGTATGGCAGGCCGGGGGAGATGAAGGCCTGCACCTGGATGACGAAGGCCTTAATGCCGATCAATCCGATGGACAACGCTCCGCCGATGGCCATCAGAACGCCCCCGGTATGTGGTGCAGCAGCGGTCGGCCGCCGCGCACGATGATCGAGACGACATCGAAGCGCACGCCGCGGTGCGCGATTCTATGCCCCGGATCCAGCAGCCATTGCACGCCCGCCCGGCGCAGATTCGCCTGCTTCCTCATATCGACGGCCTCTTGGGGGAAGCCGCAGCGCAGCGAACGCCTGGTCTTGACCTCCACGAAGGCGATCAGGTCCTCCGGGGTCAACGCCACGATGTCGAGCTCGCCATACCGTGTGCGCCAATTGCGCGAGAGGACGCGCCAGCCATGGTGCTCCAGCCAGCCGGCGGCATAGGCCTCCCCGGCGGCCCCCAACTGCTTGGCGTCCAATGTGCCGTCCTGCAGGCCATGCGCGAGCCGGGCCAGGGGCCGGGCATGCTCCGCGGACGATTCCGCCGATGGCCGTGCCGTTGTGATCTGTGCTGTGGTCATGCCTCCAGTGCACCAGACTTCCGTCTGCGGGGGAAGCGGCGCGGGGCGATGTGACCGCAGCGGGCGGTTTCGGGCGTGTTGTGGATAAGTCGATGCAATAAATGCGGCGTCCCTGCGCGGAATGTCGCATATTCCGCGCAGGGACGCCGCGTATCGGCTACAGGCCGCCGAAGGCCGCCGCTCAGTGCAGCAGCGCCGTCATCGCGCCGAGGTTGAGCTCAAAGCTGACGCCGCGCTCCTCGAAGTCGGGCTGGTTGCGGGTGCTGACCATCGCGTCGCGCACGAATTCGCCGGCGATGGCCGCGGCCTCGGACAGCCCCTTGCCCGCCATCACCGCGCCGCACAGCGCGGAGGCGAACGCGTCGCCGGTGCCGTGGATCATGTACGGCAGCTTCTCATGCGCATGCTCCTGCTTGCGCTCGGCGCCGGTTTCTGCGCTGGCCACGTAGTTGCGCAGGAATCCGTCCCCGCGGTCGATGCCCTTGAGCACCACGTTCTTGGCGCCCAGCTTGAGTAGCGCATCCAGCCAGTCGGTGACCTCGGCGTCATCCAGGTTCTGCCCCGGATAGTCGCGGCCGGTCAGGAT
>NZ_DGVO01000029.1:49736-97115 GCF_002394995.1 Bifidobacterium sp. UBA4282 | reverse complement strand
GAACGCGCAGTGCTCGCTGATGGTGCCCGCCGACACGCATGTGACCGTCGACGACCGTCTGCTGCCGACCGGCACCGAGCCGGTGGACGGCACGAAGTACGACTTCCGCGAGCCGATGAAGCTCGATCAGCAGCCGTACGACGATGCGTGGACCGATGTCAAGCACGCCGAGGACGGCACCGTGACGGCCGTGCTGTATCGCCCGGACGGCATGGCCGTGGAGGTCGGCGGCGACGAGACCATCACCTCGTTCCAGGTGTGCACCGGCACCGGCTTCGCCCCGGACAACCATCCGGCCGGCGTGGCGGTGGAGCCGCAGACCGCCTATGCCAACGCGTTCCGCTCCGGCAAGGACGTCATCGTCATCAAGCCGGGCGAGGTCAGCTCCACCACGCTGTTCATCCGTATGCGCAAGGCCTGATTCCACAGGGATCCACATCCGCGCGACGCCGCCGAAGTTGTGAACGTCGCGCGGATGTGAGATAATCCCGTAGGCTTATTAACCGTCAGTAAAGGAGTCCATCATGGGCATGCGTGGCCGCAAGCGCAAGGCGCGTCGCAAAAAGGCAGCAAATCACGGCAAAAGGCCGAATGCCTGAGCTGTGAGCTCTGAGATATGAGCATGGCATCCGCGGAACCGCTTAGGGTCCGCGGATTTTTTATTACCCCCGGAACGGCGGCTGCGCATCCTGCTCGCAGCAGCAGTGGTCCAGCGTGGCACGCAGACGGGTCAGCAGACACTCGGGCGCCTGTTCGGGGCGCAGGTAGGCGCGCAGGGCCTCGATCAGCGCCCGCTCCCGCGCGTCGCAACAGGTTTCAGGATCAAAGCACTCCCCGTTCGCTGCCTCGTTGACCTCGGCGATGTGCACGTCGGTGTGCACCACGCCCTCATGGGTCCGGCTGGTGATGGAGATATGGCTCTGGCGCACTACATGTCGATTCATGCCAGCTCCTTTCCATCGGTTGACGTCCTGTTTCCATTATCGCCATGTTTGCCGGAATCGTGGTTCGCGGACGGTGAATCCGCAATGCCGTACCCACGCTCCCGCGCGTATGCCGCCAACTCACGTTTCAGCTGCGTGCGGGCGCGGTTCAGACGGCTCATCACCGTGCCGATCTTGACGCCCTGCTCGTCGGCCACCTGCTGGTAGGACTTGCCGTCGATGGCCGCGTCGATGAACACCTGCCGGCGTTCGGGGCTCAGTTTGGCGAGCGCCGCCATGATCTCCTCGGGCGCGAAGGTGTCCAGATACTCCTGCTCCGCCGACTTCAGGCCCTCGGAGGTGTGTTCGGAGGCGGAGTAAATGTCCCAGTCGTCGTATTCGCCGGTCGAGTCGTTGGCCCGCTGCGGGCGGCGTTTGGCCTTGGCATACTGGTTGAAGTAGGCGTTGCGTTCGATGGTGGTCATCCACGCCTCGAAGTTCGTGCCCGGCTGGAACGAGTCGAAGGCCTTGAACCCGCGTTCGAAGGTGTCCTGCACCAGGTCCTGGGCGTCCTCGGGGTTATTGGTCAGCTTCATCGCCTGCCGATACAACGCGTTGACGGCGGGCATGGCAAGCCGTTCGAAGCGTTCCCGCCGCTCCGCTATCGTCTCGGTATGCTCGCTGCCCACGACAGCCCATTGTACCGTCCGCACCATGCCGCGACACCGCATCGGTCCGCAGGTCGGCGCGATTTGTCTGATTTGACCGTGAGAATATGCGGTATGACGAATCTGAAGGATGCCCTCGAAGCCGCCCCCGTGCAGGACGCCGACACCCCGCTCGGCCAATCCCGGCTGTTGGGGTTCGACACGGAGACCACCGGCGTGGCCATGGGCAGGGACGCCATCGTCTCCGCCACGTTGGTGCTGCGCGATCCGCGATCCGCCCATGACGGCGACGTCATCGACACGTGGATCATCAACCCGCACCGCCGCATGAGCCCCGGCGCCAGCAAGGTCAACGGCTTCACCGACGCGTTCCTGGCGGAGCACGGCGAGGAGCCGATCGACGCCATCGAGCGCATCGCCTCGCTAATCGCGCTGGCCCAAAGCAAGCGCATCCCGCTGCTCGCCTATAACGCGCCGTTCGACATCCGGATGCTGGCCGGCGATCTGAACCGCTGGCAGCTGCGTTCCCTGGAGGAGCGGCTGGATGGCCGGGCGATGCTGGTGGTCGATCCGCTGGTCATCGACCGTTCCGTATCGCGCCGTTCCGGCAAGCGCACGCTGGAATACACCACCGAATACTACGGGGTGGAGCCCGACGGTGATTTCCACGACGCCACCGCCGACACCATCGCGGCGGTCGACCTGATCGCGCCGATGACCACGCTGTATCCGCAGGTCGGTCATATCACGCTTGAGGGTCTGATGGACTGGCAACGACATGCCTACGGCACCTGGCGCGAATCGTACAACCGCTGGCTCGCCGGGCGCGGCCGGGCACCAGTGCGTGAGAGCTGGCTGTAACCCGACTTACAGGAGACACTCAGAGTCCGAGACTTTGATTACACTGTTCCCAACGTCCGCATGAAAGGACCATATCCATGCCGCTCACGCTCCGTACAGCCGCCCGGCTGCTATCCGACCATGGTCTGCTCCGGGAGGTCATCCACGATGACCGTTGGATGATGCAGGTCCCCGACGATCCGGCGGCCGACGTGCCGTTCTCCGCCATCACCTACGACACGCGCACCGTGGACGGCGGTTCGCTGCTCGTCTGCAAGGGTCGGTTCCGGCCGGAATATCTGGACGGTTTGGACGGGCGGGGGCTGGCCGCCTACGTGGCCGACACCGATTATTCGGCCGCCACCCGCGCCCCGGGACTGATCGTGAACGACCCGCGCAAGGCGCTCAGCCTGCTGTCGGCGGAGTTCTACGGCCGCCCGCAGGACGAGCTGACCGTCATCGGCATCACCGGCACCAAAGGCAAAACCACCACCGCCTACCTGACGCAGGCGATCCTCAACGCCCATTCGGGCGGCCGCTGCGCGCTGTTCTCCTCCGTGGACAATTGCCTGGACGGCCATACCTACGAGGAGTCCGACCTGACGACGCCGGAGTCGTTGGATGCGTTCCGGATGATGCGCCAGGCCGCCGACAACGGCATGCGCTACCTGGTCATGGAGGTCTCCTCACAAGCCTACAAGGTCCACCGCGTCCACGGACTGACCTTCGACATCGGAGCATTCCTCAACATCTCCCCCGACCACATCAGCCCCATCGAACACCCCACCTTCGAAGACTACCTCCACTGCAAACGCCAACTCATCACCAACAGCACAACACTCGTCGTCAACGCCGACTGCGACCGTGTGCAGCTGCTGCGGCAGGACGCCGCCCACGCCGGGATTCCGGTCGTCGACTTCTCCGTACACGGCCCCGACGACGGCCACAAGACGGCGCACACGATCGCCGCGGTTGCGGACGGAGCTGATCCGGACGACTTCCGCGTCATCATCCGCGACCACGCAGCCGGCACGTTCCGGCTGCGGCTGCCCGGCGACTGCAACATCGCCAACGCCGCCGCGGCCATGGCCATCGCGACCGCCGCCGGTGTGCCCGCCGACAGCCCCGCCCTGCACGCGGTCGAGACCGTGACCGTTCCGGGACGCATGGAGGTGCTCGCCGATCCGGATACGCGGACCTGGGCCATCGTGGACTATGCGCACAACTTCGCCAGCGTCGCCGCGCTGCTCGACTTCGTCGACAGCCGGTACGGCGCCGACCAACCGTATATCACCCTGGTCACCGGCGCGGCCGGCAACAAGGCGATCGGCCGCCGTCGGGAGATCGTGGAGGCCGCCCAGCACCGCATCGGCCGGTTCGTCTTCACCGCCGAGGACACCGACACCGAACCGTATGAGGACATCTGCAACGATATGCTGCGGCACGTCACCAATCCGGACGTGGACGCGCGGATCGTCGTGGACCGTGTGACGGCGCTGACCGAGGCCATCCGGGATGCCCGGAGCAACCCCGAGCGCTGGGACATGGTGCTGGTCATCGGCAAGGGGCACGAACGTTGGATCAAGGACCGGAACCGCCATATGCCCTATGAGGGTGATGACAAGGTGGTGGCGCGTCTGCTCAGTGAGCCCTTGGAGTAGCATCGTATCCTGCACGGTCACCGGGATCGTGCAGGCATACGGACCCAGGAGGCTTGACGACCCATGCCGGCATTCACCATCGCCACGGCGGCGCAACTGCTCGAACGGCACCATCTGCTGCGCGAGATCATCCATACCGGTGGTTGGACGCTGGACGCATCCGATGTCCCCGGCGCCGACGATCCGATCGCCGCGGTCACCTACGACACGCGCACCGTGACGCCGGGGTCGATGCTGTTCGTCAAGGGACGGTTCCGTCCCGAGTTCCTGGACGGCATCGACGAGCGCGGCCTGGCCGTCTACGTGGCGGAGAACGACCACTCCGACCGCACCGCCGCCCCCGGACTGATCGTGGACGATGTGCACAAGGCGATGAGCCTGCTGTCGGCGGAGTTCTACGGCCGCCCGCAGGACGAGCTGACCGTCATCGGCATCACCGGCACCAAAGGCAAGACCACCACCGCCTACCTGGTCCACGCCATCCTGAACGACTACAGCAACCAGCGCGCGGCGCTGTTCTCCTCCGAACAGACCTGTCTGGACGGCCGCACCTACACCGACTCGAAGCTGACGACGCCGGAGTCGTTGGATGCGTTCCGGATGATGCGCCAGGCCGCCGACAACGGCATGCGCTACCTGGTCATGGAGGTCTCCTCCCAAGCCTACAAAGTCCACCGCGTCCACGGCCTCAACTTCGACATCGGAGCATTCCTCAACATCTCCCCCGACCACATCAGCCCCATCGAACACCCCACCTTCGAAGACTACCTCCACTGCAAACGCCAACTCATCACCAACAGCACAACACTGGTGCTCGATGCCGCGTGCGACCACCACCGGCTGCTGATGCAGGACGCCGCCATGGCCGACGTGCCGGTGGCGCAGTACGCCTTCCTCGACGGCACGGACGGCACAGCCGGCACGGACAGCTGCAGCGGCGCCCGCGACCTGTTCGTGGCGGCGCGCCCCGATCCGCACAACCGCATGGGATTCCTCCTGACCGCGGACGGCGCGGAGCTGGGACCGTTCGAGCTGGCGATGCCGGGCACGTTCAACATCGCCAACGCGGCGGCCGCCGTGGCGATGGCCCTCAAGGCCGGCGTGCCGGCCACCGACCCGGCGATCCACGCGATTGAACGGGTGAGCGTGCCCGGCCGCATGGAACGCATCACGGCGGGCGGCAACCTGGTGGTGTATGTGGATTTCGCCCACAATTACCTGAGCTGCAAGGCACTGGTCGACGAGGCGCTGCGCGCGTACGGCGACCGCAATCCGCGCATCACGCTGGTGGCCGGCTCCACCGGCGGCAAGGCCATCGACCGGCGCGAAGGCATCGTCAAGGGCGCCGATGGCCGCGCCGAGGCGTTCTACTTCACGCTCGACGACCCCAACTTCGAGGACCCCACGACCATCGCCGAACAGATGCGCTCGTACGTGACCGACCCGCACGCCGAGACGCATGTCATCGTGCCCCGCGAGAACGCGATCCGCGCGGCCATCGAGGACGCCCGGCGCCACGCCGACCGGTTCAACGTGGTGCTGCTGGCCGGCAAGGGGCATGAACGCCGCAACATCATCAACGGCAAGCCGGTGCCTTACGAGGGCGACGCCCCCATCGCACGCCGGCTGCTCGGCCTGTGATCCCCTCCCATCCATCGACCCCAAGCACACCCCTCAAGCTACAGTGAACACCATGACTCGTTTTCTACCGATTCTGCTGGGCAGCGACATCAACGTCTACGGCATGGCCCGCGCCTTCCACGAGGCGTACGGCATCACATCCCGGGCCTACGCCTACTTCCAACTGAGCCCCACGAAGTTCAGCAGGATCGTCGACGTCCGCATCGTCCCCGACTTCAACAATTTCGTGACCTTCCGGGACACCATGCTGGCCGAAGGCAAGCGGCTCAAGCAGGAGGACCCGGACCGCGCGCTGCTGCTGATCCCCTGCGGCGACGTGTACGCGAACCTGCTCAGCCAGTGCGGCGACGACCTGAAACACTACTACGTGTACAACACGCTCGACATCCAGCTGTCGCGCAAGCTGGCGTACAAGTCCACGTTCTACCGGATGTGCGAGCAGTACGGGCTGCCCCATCCCAAGACCAAGACGGTGACCGCCGAGCAGGTGAAGGCCGGCGAGTACCGCGACCTGCCGTTCGACTACCCGGTGGCCATGAAGCCGGCCAACAGCGTGGAATGGCTGAATATCGACTTCGAGGGGCGCAAGAAGGCCTACATCCTGGACACGCCGGAGCAGTTGGAGACGATCATCCGACGCGCCTACGACGCCGGATACACCTCCGAGATGGTGATCCAGGA
Organism: Bifidobacterium sp. UBA4282; assembly: GCF_002394995.1. Classification (NCBI taxonomy): domain Bacteria; kingdom Bacillati; phylum Actinomycetota; class Actinomycetes; order Bifidobacteriales; family Bifidobacteriaceae; genus Bifidobacterium; species Bifidobacterium sp. UBA4282. The sequence goes on along the minus strand of NZ_DGVO01000029.1, from coordinate 90,701 downwards.
CTTCATCCCCGGCGACGACTCGCATATGCGCGTGCTCAACGCCTACGTGGACAAGCACCACCGCGTGCGCATGATGTTCCTCGGCCATCCGCTGCTTGAGGACCCCTCCCCCGTGGCGGTAGGCAACTACGCGGCGATCATCCCCGACTACAACGAGGACGTGTTCCGCCGGATCAAGGCCTTCCTGGAGGCCATCGAGTACGAGGGCGTGGCGAACTTCGACATGAAGTACGACGAGCGCGACGGCGAGTACAAGCTCTTCGAGATCAACCTGCGCCAGGGCCGCTCCAGCTATTTCGTGACGCTCAACGGCTTCAACCTGGCCCGCTACTTCGTTGAGGACCTGGTGGAGGACACGCCGTTCGACGGCGAGACGCTGTTCGGGCGCGGCTCGAAGCTGTGGCTGGAGATTCCCCGGTCCATCTTCGAGGACTACGTGGAGCCCGGCGAGGACAAGGACCGCGGCATGCGCATGCTGCGCGACGGCGACTGGGGCACCACGCTGGAGTACAAGAAGGACATGAACCCGCTGCGCTGGCTGATGGTGCGCCACATGTTCGCCCTCTACAAGAAGAGCTACGCCACGTGGTTCCGCAAGAAGGCCGACCTGAAATGAGGCGTCCGTTCTTCGCGGTGCTGGGCGGCATGGGCACGTTGGCCACCGAGAGCTTCATCCGGCTGGTCAACCGTGCCGTGCCGACCCACACGGATCAGGATTTCCTGGATTATGTGGTGTTCAACGACGCCTCGGTGCCCGACCGGACGGCGTTCATCCTCGGCAGGAGCGACGACGACCCGTTCCCCGTGCTGGCGGACGACGTGGCCAAGGCCACCGCGATGGGCGCCGCGTTCATCGTGCTGACCTGCAACACCGCGCATGTGTTCCATGAACGGCTGCAGGCGCTGACCGACGTGCCGATCCTGCACATGCCGCGCGGGGCCGTCGCCAAGCTCGCCGCGTCCTATCCGGGGGCGCGGTGCCGTCGCGTCGGTTTCCTCGGCACCGAGGGGTCGCGCGCTTCCGGCGTGTACCGGAGGGCCGTCGAAGAGGCGGGATACGTGTTCGTGGAGCCCGGCCAGGGGTTGCAAGACCGCATCACTTCGCTAATCTACGATGATGTGAAGGGGTCGGGCGACCTGAGCCTTGCCCGGTACGAATCGGTGCTGCGGGATATGCTCGACCCGTCGGGCCCCTGCCACTGCGATGCGCTGATCCTCGGATGCACCGAGCTCAGCGTGCTCAACGAGGCGTTCCCAATGCCGCAGCTGCCCATCATCGACGCCCAGGCCGTCCTGGTGCAGGACACCGCGGCCCGCGCACTCGCCCTGCGCTAACCCGCCCGTTTGAGCTTCTGGCTGACCACGGCGGTCACGCCGTCGGCGCGCATCGTGACGCCGTACAGCGCGTCGGCAATCGACATCGTGCGCTGCTGATGGGTGATGACGATGAGCTGGGCGTGCGAACGCAACTGCTCGAACGCGTTGAGCAGCCGGGTCAGGTTCACGTCATCCAATGCGGCCTCCACCTCGTCCATCACGTAGAACGGGCTCGGACGCGCGGTGAAGATGGCGAACAGCAGCGCCAGCGCGGTCAGCGACCGTTCGCCGCCGGACAGCAGGCTCAGCTGCTTGACGCGCTTGCCGGCCGGGCTGGCCTCCACCAGCACGCCGGTGGTCAGCAGATCGTCCGGGTTCTCCAGCCGCAGCCGGCCGGTGCCGCCCGGGAACAGCGTGGCGAACACCTGCTCGAATGCGGCCGCCGTATCCTCGAACGCGCTGCGGAACACCTCCACCATCGTCTTGTCCAAGTCGCGAATCAGCGTCATCAGATCGTCGCGACTGTTCACCACGTCGTTGCGCTGGTCGTTCAGATACCGGTTTCGGGCCTCCAACGCCTCGTACTCCTCGGCCGCCAACGGGTTGACCTTGCCGAGCGCAGCCAGGTCCCGCTTCGCCTTCTCCAGTCGTTTGACCTGTTCGGCGCGCACGTACGGCACCGTGCGGTACGCCACGGGTGCGGCGGCGTCTCCGTCCGCCGGGCCGTCGGCCCCGGTATCGCCTGACTCATCCGACCGTGCGGCGTCATCGCCGTCGTCCAACGGCACCGGTCGCCCGTCGTCATCGAGCACGGGAACCGGCTGGTCGGGGCCGTACTGCGCCACCAGTTCGTCCAACCCCATGCCGACGGCATCGGCCACCTTCTGCATCAGCTGCCCGTATGCGGCGGCCAACCGTTCACGGTCCACGTCCAGCTCGTGCTCGCGCCGCTGCAATCCGGCCACGCGCGGCTCGATCTCGTTGCGTTGGGCGCGCAGCGTCTTGAGCTCCTCGTCGTGGCTGGATACGGCGGCCTGCAGCTCCTCGCGGCGTGCGACCACGTTCCGGATGCTCGCCGCCACCAATCCGGCCACCGCGTCCGCATCGGCGGCGATGCGTTCGATGCGCGCCATCTGCCTGCGGCGGCGTTCGTTCAACGTCTCCAGGCGTGTCCGGCGTTCGGCGGCCTCCCGCGCGTTGTCATGCAGCAGCCCCGCCTGCCGGGTCAGGGATTCGGCCTTGCGGTTCGCCTCCGTCCACGCAATCCTGGCCGAAACCTCCTGTTCACGCGCCGCGTTCAGGCTCTGTTCCAGTTCCCGTTCGCGGTCGGTCAGATCGTCGAAGTCAGCATGCTCGCCGGTGGAGGTCTGCGCCGAGACCAAGGCCCGGTTCAGATCATCCAGTTTGAGCCGATGCGACTGCGCATCCTCCCGGGTTTTGGCGATGCGCTCGTCCATCGCCGTCACCTGCCGGCTCAGGCTGGCGACACGGTCGACGGCGCCGCGCAGCGCCTTCTCGGCCTGCTGGATCCGCAACCGCAGTTCGGTCCGCCGCTGCGCCGCGGCGTCGACGGCGAGCCGCGCCCGGTCCCGCGCGTCACGAGCCTGCGCCACCTGCGCGTCGAGATCCGCCAATTCCACCTTGAGTCCGGCGACCTCATGCAGCGCCTTATCCCTGCGGGAGGCCAGCGACAGGTCGCTCTGCGAGAGCGATGAGCCGCCGATCGCCGCCACGCCGGCGACCACCACCTCACCGTCGCGTGTCACCGCGCGGGTGAATCCGGTCATGCCAGCGGTCACCCGCTGCGCCTGCGCCACATCGTCCACGGCGGCGACATCGGCCAGCAGCACCCGTACCGTGTCGGCCACGTCACCGGCCCGTGCCGGATCCGCGGCATCGGGGTTGAGCTCCACCAAAGAAGCCAACGGCGTGACGGATCGGCCGGCATCCGCCGTTCGCGCGACCGTGGGACGTCCCGCCGCCACGTGGGACGCCTCTGACGCCGAATCGGGCGCGGCGGTCAGGATCACGGCCTTGCCGAGCTTGTCGGCCTTCGCCTTCTTAAGCGCATGCAGCATCTGCTCCCGGCCCGGCACCACCATGGCACCGGCGAACTGCTCCAATGCGCGGGCGACGCCTTCCTCCCAGCCTTCGGCGACGCGGATGAAATCGGTCAGCCGACCCATCGTCTCCAGGGAGGCGTCCCGTTCCAGGCTTCCGGAGGCATTACGGCTGTCCAGCGTGTCCTTGAGCGCGTCGGCCTTGGCCTGCAGCGAGATGATCCGTCCATCCACCTCGCGCCGCCGCGCCTCGACGGCGTTGAGCTCGTCCTGCAGCCGGGACACGGTCTCGCGTGCGGCGTCCAGCGCCGCGCCGCCGTCATCGTCCGAAGCCTCAGACTCCCGTTCCAACGCCTGCCGTTGGCGTTCGGCCTCGTCGTGCTGCCGCACCAGCGTCTCGCGCTGGCCGCTGAAATCACGGATTCTGGTTTCGGCCAGTTGCACCGCCGATTCCTCGCGGGCCACCAGCTCACGCAGATTGGCGATCTGCGTCTCACGCTGCTGCGCGGTGCGGCGCAGCTCGTTCAGCGTCTGCCGGACCGAGGCCAGCCGCTTCTCGCCGTCCGCACGCTGTTCCGTGGCCTTGTCGAATGCCAGTCGCATATCCGAGACCGTGCGCTGCTGGTCCTGCGCCTGGGCGTCCAGTTCCGCGGCGCGTTGCTCCAGGATGCCCGGGTCCTCGCCGAAGTTCGTGACGATCTGCCCGGCCAGCGACCGGCTGCGCTCCCCCGCCAGCTGGGCGAGCGCGTGCAGTCGCTCCTCGATGCGCGACAACTCGTGGAAGGTCTGGTTGATGCGGGCCATGGCCGGACTGGATTGGGAGCTCAGCGCCTCCACCTGTTCGATGCGGACCTTGATCTGGGCCAGGTCGTGCTGTGCGGCGTTCAGCTGCGTACGCACCGCGGTCAGTTCCGTACGCAGCGCTTCCCGACGTTTCATCGATTCGCAGGCGTCCTCGGCGTACAGTCGCGCCTGCGCGTCACGCAGGCTGATCTGGATGCTGTCGGCCCGACGGGAGATGCGCGCCTGTCTGCCGAGCGGTCCGAGCTGACGGCGGATCTCGCCGAGCAGGTCGTCCAATCGGGACAGGTTGGTTTCGGTGTTCGCCAGCTTGCGCAGCGCACGCTCCTTGCGCTTGCGGTGTTTGAGGATGCCGGCCGCCTCCTCGATGAACGCGCGGTGGCCGCTCGGATCGGCCTTGAGGATGGCGTCGAGCCGCCCCTGGCCCACGATGACGTGCATCTGCTGTCCCAGCCCCGTATCGCTCAGCAGCTCCTGGATGTCCAGCAGGCGGCACGGGGAGCCGTTGATGGCGTATTCGGAGCCACCGTTGCGGTAGATGGTGCGCGAGATCGTGACTTCGGTGTAGTCGATGTCGAGCGTGCGGTCGGTGTTGTCGATGGTCAGACTCACCTGGGCGCGGCCCAGCGGCGGACGGCTCGACGTGCCCGCGAAGATCACGTCCTCCATCGAGCTGCCGCGCAGGTTCTTGGCGCCCTGCTCGCCCATCACCCACGTCAGCGCGTCCACAATGTTCGACTTGCCCGACCCGTTCGGCCCGACCACGGCGGTGATGCCGGGCTCGAACCGGAGGGTCGTGGCCGAGGCGAACGACTTGAAGCCGCGCAGCGTGAGCTCCTTCAGATACATGTCAGCGGCCCTCTCCCGGACCTGACGGCCCGCGCCGGCGCATCATGACTCATCCTTGGCGCCGCCGGACACCTTGTCCATAATCGCCTGCGCGTCCTGTTCCAGTTCGGCCTGCGCCTTGGCCACGTCGAAGATGCCGAAATCGGAGTCGGCGAAGTCCGGATTCGCGTCGGTGGCGAAATCCTCGTCGGCGTCGAGGGCCGGACCGGCGGTCTCGTCCCCGTCGTCCTCGTCGTCCCCGGACTCGGTCGCGACGGCGCCTTCGGGCGTAAGGTCGGCGGGGTTCACGCGCTCGGCCTTCGGCCTGGCCAGATCGCCCAGCGCATGCTCCTTGAGCATCGTGCGGGCGTCGCCGGCGGTCACGAAACTGCCGCAGATCAGCACACCATGCCCGTAGCCGACGCCCAGCTCATCCTCGGCGTCCACCATGTTCACGGCGGTCTGGATGGCGTCGGGCAGATCCGGCTCGCAGGTCACCCGGTCGCGGCCGAACACGCGCACGGCCACCTGTTCCAGATCCTTGGCCGACATGACGCGTTCGCGCCACGAGTTCTCGGTCACCACCACATGGCTGAGCAGCGGTTCGAGCACGCCCAGGTACTCCTCCACCTGCTTGTCGCCCATCATGGCGATGACACCGACCAGCTGCGTGAAGTCATAGTTCTCCTCGATGGCGGCGCGCAGCGCCTCGGCGGCGTTCACGTTATGACCGCCGTCGATGATGATCGTCGGCGAGGTGCGCACCTGCTCGATGCGGCCCGGCACCTTCACGCCGCCCAACGCCTCGGATACGATATCCGCGTTCAGCTGTCCGGAAACCGGGATCACCGCCTCGGCGGCGGCGAGCGCGGCCAGCGCGTTGTGCGCCTGATGCTCACCGAACTTAGCGACCGGGATCTCCGCGTACTCCCCCAACGGGGTGCGCAGCGTGACCAGTTGTCCGCCAACGGCCGGGGCGCGCGAGACGACCTCCATCTCGTACCCGTCGCGCAGCATCCTGGCGTGATTGCGTTCGGCCGCCTCCTCCAGGATCGGCATCACGGCCTGCTCGTGCGGCTGCGGGCCGATCACGGCGGTGCAGCCGGGCTTGATGATGCCGGCCTTCTCGGCGGCGATCTGCTCGACCGTATCGCCCAGCCACTGCATGTGGTCCATATCCACCGGTCCGATGACGGCCGCGTCGGCATTCAGCACGTTGGTGGCGTCCCAGGCACCCCCCATGCCCACCTCCACGACGGCCACGTCCACCGGCGCGTCGGCGAACTTCCAGATCGCCATGGCGGTCAGCACCTCGAAGAAGCTCATCCTCGGCTTGCCCTGTTCCTCCATCCTGGCGTCCACCAGATCGACCAGATCCTTGACCTGATCCCAGGTGTCCACGAAGTCGTCGTCGCTCAGCGACTGGCCGTCGATGGCGATGCGCTCGTTGATGCGTTCCAGATGCGGCGAGGTGTACAGGCCGGTGCGCATGCCGTAGGCGCGGCAGATGGCCTCCGCCATGCGGGCCGTGGAGCCCTTGCCGTTGGTGCCGGTGACGTGGATGACGCGGAACGACTCCTCCGGATGACCCAGCACGTCGAGCATCAGGTTCATCCGGTCCAGATCCAGATTGGTGGTGTTATGTTCCGGCGGCCGGCGCATGATCTCGCGCTCGACCTCGTGGATGGATGCGTTGCTCCGGTTCGGATGCTCGAATGACATGCCGTGTTCCCTCGTGTTCCTCTTGACGATGCAAACTCCACTCATTCTAGGCGAACGGGGCAACCGGGGACAGCGGCCCACTGTCCACTTTACGTTGCAATCCAGCAACAGCGCAAAAGTCGCCTCACGTCAACCGCCAAACGCCGAATCAAACAGTTCAGAGTTCGCGATGCAAACACTCACATCCTCCTAGGAAGAACACTTCACGAACTTGGCAGCAGCGTAAGTATTCGGACTACTTAATCGAGAGCAATATTCCGGGGCACGATGGTTCTGAAGCGAATAAACTAACAGTAAAACTGTGGGGCAAAGGCGTGGTCGAGAAAGAGACGGTGACAGCAGGCAGCAATGCAACGAAATATTATATTCGGCATACCGGGCAACTGATGTATGGGAAGCTAGATTTCCTTCATGCGGCTTTTGGATTAGTGCCACCCGAACTTGACGGGTACGAGTCCACAGCGGATTCGCCAGCCTTTGACATTTTACCATCTGCTGATCCGAATTTCATTTTAATGACATGCCTCAGCAAACATACTTATTTATATCAAGGTAATCTTGCGGACGGTTCAAGAAAAGCAAAGCGAGTTCATGTTCCTACGTTTTTGGATATGTCCCTTAATATCCCAAATATTGAAGAACAATATCGCATTGTTTTGTTTCTCCATACAATTGACAAGCTTATCGCTGCCGCCAAGAAAAAGGCCGACCTTCTCAAACTCAAGAAACGATACTATTTGCAGGCCATCTTCGGCCAACGCCTGCGGTTCAAAGGATTCACAAAACCCTGGCAGCAGCGTAAGTTAGAGGAGTTGTGCATTCGGGTCGGGTCTGGAGGCACCCCCTCAGTTCAACATCCTGAGTATTACAACGGCAAGATTCCGTTTCTCGGTATCTCGGATCTCTCGGGACGAGCGGTCTCTGCAACTCAAAAGAAGATCACTCAAAGAGGCTTAGATAATAGCGCAGCTTGGCTCGTTCCTAAAGGATCGATTACTCTTGCCATGTATGCGAGTGTTGGGAAAGTAGCGATTCTTGACATCGAGCTTGCAACAAGTCAAGCTTTCTTTAATATGGTGATCCCTGAAGAAACCTGTATCCGAGATTTCTTATTTTCTCGTTTAGAGAAAGCAGACATCTGTCATGAATGGTTGCCGCTGATATCAACGGGCACGCAACCCAATCTTAATGCCGCTAAACTGAAAGATTGGGAACTTAAAGTTCCGAGCACACAAGAACGTAAAACTATCGGCGAGTTCTTTCACGCACTAGACGATCTTGCCGCTGCTTTGGCACGAAAAATCGAATTACTTGAGCGGCGAAAGACCGCTTACCTGCAACGTTTGTTCGTATGAGGTTTAGCCTGTTTCCGCTGTCGCCGTGTGGGTGACGGTGGAAAGGTAATCATGCATAAGAACCAGTATCTGCCGACGTACTTCCATAACTGGATGGAGATGTACAAGAAAGGAGCGGTGACCGATGTCACCTTCCGCAAATACGAGCTGACATACCAGCATCTGTTGAAGCTTGCACCCAGATTGTCCTTGGGTAGCATCACGCGAATCGAATATCAGCAGCTGCTCAATGTCTTCGCGGAAGACCATGAGCGCCAGACAGTCATGGATTTCCACCATCAGGTCAAGGCTGCTCTGCTTGATGCGGTGGAGGAAGGCGTCATTCCACGGGATCCCACGCTCAAGGTCGTGATCAAGGGAACCGTGTCTCGAAAGCACAAACCCAAATTCCTCAACCAGCACGAGCTGCAGAAGTTTCTAGACCAACTGGAACTACGTGGAATTCCAAACGTCGACTATTTGCTGTTGCTGATCGCAAAGACCGGACTGCGTTTTGCAGAAGCCCTCGCCGTCACGCCGCAGGACGTCGACTTCCATAGGCAAATGCTCAATGTCAGCAAGACTTGGAGCTACAAGGATTCCATGGGACGTTTCGCCAAGACGAAGAACAAATCCTCCAATAGGAAGATCCGGATTGATTGGATGTTGTGCATGCAACTCAAACAGCTATCCGAAGGGCGTCCCGAAGACAAACCGCTGTTCGTGCATGAGGGGAAACGCATCTACAACTCCACGGTCAACGATAGGCTTGCCCGACTCTGTGCACAGGCGGATGTCCCGATAATCTCCGTCCACGGGTTAAGACACACACACGCCTCGCTGCTGCTTTACGCGGGAGTTTCCGTCGCGTCTGTGGCAAGACGTCTCGGTCATGCCAACATGAGCACCACGCAAAGCACCTACCTGCACATCATCAAAGAACTGGAAAACCAAGACAATGACCGTGTGATGCAATTCCTCAGCACATTACAGTAATTAGGCAATTGCTTTACACAAATAGTTGTTGGAGATAATATGACTTTATCTTCTGCAAATCTTCAGCTTTCTTCTTGACAAGAGCAGTTAGCTCATCATTTAGAACGAGGAATTCGCTTATCCGCTCCTGTTCGGCCAATGAAGGTATTGTTACTCGAATTTCCGAAAGGAGCGGATACTTCAGATTCCACGTATCGGAAGTTAACCCTTGCGAATAACGTTGGAACAAATGAAGCATCCTTACCAGCTTGAACATCTGAGCGAAGAAGGAGGACGAAACTTCTGAACTCGGGATAAGTACGGTATATGCCGGACTCAGGATTCCGGAATAGGGAGATACACCACTTGCCCCTTGCCACATCCGCATTGTGTTATATGCGATGTCACCTGTCTTCACTTGCTTGTAATTCGATTTATCCTCGCTGGAATTATCTTTACGTTCAAGCGAAGAAGCTGGTACGACTCCATTGGTAATGGTGACGGATATAAGTTCACCTTGGTTACTTCGTTCAGACCTTTCCTTGAATAGTTCTCCCAACTTACGCTGCTGCCATGGCTCTGTGAATCCTTTGAACCGCAGGCGCTGGTTGAAGATGGCCTGCAAATAGTAGCGTTTCTTGAGTTTGAGAAGGTCGGCCTTTTTCTTGGCGGCAGCGATAAGATCATCCAGCACACGGAAGAACTCTGCAATACGAGACTGTTCCGTAATACCAGGTTTCAAAACATGTAGGTTTGCAATATCTGAAATATGAAGATGAACAATTGATTTCCCTTGGGCTCTGGAAGCCAATGTTTTGTGCAAAGATCCATGCGATAAGAGCAAAGCAATGAAGGTTGCATCAGTTTGATTTCCATGCAAACGGACTACATTGATATCCCCTCCGAGGAGTACTCCGTCGAGCTTTACCACTGAAGCAGTTGCAATATCTTCTGGCGTTTCCCCGGAAGCTGGAACAATGATATCGTTCCGTCGGCTTTCTACCCCATGTGAGTTCATGGGCACATGTGTGGAGATACAATCTATCACAAGCTGATAGTTGGTGTACATCTGTCCGTACAGAATAATTCCTCTGCCATGTTCGCAGAGGTCACTCTTGGAGAATCCCGCTCCTTTACTGAACTCGGCAAGCTCTCCCAACTTACGCTGCTGCCAAGGGTCAGTAAAGCCTTTGAAACGGAGTTTCGGCTGCAGTATCTCCCCTTGCGGAAGCTTTCGCTGTGCTTCAGCGTTCAGCATGCCATCGTCGTTCATATCGTTGTTCTTTGTAGATTGGTTGCTCATCGATGCTCCGTGGTATTCTCTGTAGTAGATAACTCGTGAAGGATTACAGCTGGGTCCCAGAATGGGGTAGGCGTTTGCCGAGCATTCCTATGCTCCTGGGGTTATCTGCCTCTTAAGGCTCCCGATGATTTCATCGGGAGCCTTTACGATTTCTCCGACGATGAAATCAATCATATGCTGCGAATAGGTCCATCGCGGTGCCTCGTCGCCGATTACATACTTGTATGCATAACGTTCGTCGCTTTTCAAATCATAGAACCTGATGAACAGCTGAAGCGTATAGCTGTTGAATTCGGTATGTTCCCTTCCTCCCGATACATAGTGCATGACAGTTCCGGAAGCCGCCAATCTAGTATTCACTGCGTCGATGACGTTATGGTACGTATAACGATGTGTATCGGCAGGATTTTTGATGTCTTTCACTATTGCAACGGGGTTCGCGGATTCTTTTTCCACGCGCACAGTGAAATCGGCATCTTTCTTGCTTCGGACAATGTATAGGTTCTGCCGTACCGGTATGGTGAATCTATCGGATGCTGTCTGTTCCTGATCAACATTGATGGCATTGGCTTGCCTGATGAATCGCTCAGCAATCTCAGCGGGATACTTCAGTCGAATCTGCTCATTGGTTAACGGCTCAGCCGTAGCCGACAACATAAGGAAATTCTGCTGTATGTAATCGGAAATCTCCCGTTTATGAAAACGATTTAATTCTCCAGCGAAATTCAATACGCACGCTTGGAACAGCGGCGCATATGCCGCTTCATAATCTTCAGTAATGAAATGTGTACTGGTATTGCGCAGTTCGATGATTCGTTCCAGATTGAGGCGCAAAGGCTGTCGTTTGTCCGTATAAATACGGCGAATCACCTCATTTACCGACAACGTGCGTTCGGGGTTATCGCGATAATAAATCGACTCACCACGTTGCATCAATTCCGCTTTCAACATCAGTTCCCATGCGTTGATAATGAAGAACGAGAATCCTTCAACGCGGTATCTGATCGTAGGCTTGTTATATATTTCCAAACCCACGAGAAACGCCTCGATACTTTTATCGACAAGCTTGCTGATGATCTCTTGTTCACTAAGCACAAGCATCCCCTTCCGTTGGTACCAAATCGGCCACCATGGCGTCAAATTGTGCTTGCAGCCGCGCAATTTCCGCATCGACTTCAGCGAGCTGACGATTCACTTCATCAATATCGATGGGTTCCTCTTCCTCGAAGGTGTCGACGTACCGCGGAATGTTGAGGTTGTATTCGTTCTCCTTAATCTCGTCTGGCGAGGCGACATGCGCGTACTTGTCGACATCCTTGCGATTGATATAGGTTTCGAAGATCAGATCGATATCCTCATCGCGTAGATGATTCTGATTCTTGCCCTTTTCGAAGTGCTGCGAAGCATCGATGAACAGGATGTCCCGGGTTTTCCTGTCTTTCCGGAAAACCAGCACGACGGTCGGGATCGACGTGGAATAGAACAGATTGGCAGGTAATCCAATCACAGCATCGAGATAATTCTTCTCAATCAATGCTTTACGAATGACCCCCTCAGCCGCGCCGCGGAACAGAACTCCATGCGGCAGGACAATCGCCATACGACCGGAATCCTTGAGGTGGTAGACACAGTGCTCCACGAACGCGAAATCAGCTTTCGACTTCGGTGCAAGCTTGCCGAAGTCTTTAAAACGCGGGTCTTTCAGCTTGGTCTCGGTGTTGTCCCAATGCTGAGAATACGGAGGATTAGCGACTACAGCATCAAACGCCCTAGGATGGTCAATACATTCTCGTCGACACCATCCGGCCAATCCTGTTCCAATGTATCCGCATTACGCAGCTTCATGTACTTGTAGTCAACGCCGTGCATCATGAGATTCATTCGTGCCAGGTTGTAGGTTGTACGGTTCAGTTCCTGGCCATGGAATCGGACCCGCCCCTCACGCTCAGAACCCGGCAGTTCCTTCTGTACGGTCAACAACAACGAACCCGAGCCGCAGGTCGGGTCATACACGCTGAAATCCTTGTTCGTATCAAGAATGACATCCGCACCTTCGGACGTTGGATCCGCGTAGGTCACCAATTTGGCCAGTACACGGGACACTTCGTGCGGCGTATAGAATTCACCCGCCTTCTTACCGGAATTGCTGGCGAACTGCGCAATAAGATACTCGTAGACATCGCCGAGAATATCATGTCCGGATTCATCCTTGAAGTCGATGGAGTCCACCTTCTCCGCCAAGTTGGACAGACTCTTGGCACGAGCCGCCGTGGAGTTGCCCAGCGAGGAATCAGCGAGATTGATGTCGGAGAACACCTCTCGGAAATCTTTCTCTGCAGTGGCGTTCAACTCGGCGTTCTGCCGGAACGAATCGAACATCGCCTGAAAATAGTCGGGGCGAAGAGACTGGTCACGAATCCTGGCTATCAAAGACGCCCATGTGTATTCCGGATCAATGACGTATCCAAGGCTTTGAGAGATGTCCTCGCGCCAAGCCTCAATACCGTCCGATTGCGTCTGACGAGCATATGCGTCATTAAGCGTCTCACCCTCATAGGTCTCGATGACATTCTGGTTCCTCAAATCCTCCAGATACATCTCCTGTCGTTCGGACAAATAACGATAGAAAATGAATCCGAGGATGTAATCGCGAAACTCGTCAGCGGACATCTTGCCGCGCAGATCGTTCGCCATCGCCCACAACTGAGATGTGAGCTGCCTTGCCGTATTCTGTTCTGCCATGGGATAATTCTTTCTCAGTAATGGGATACTACATAATCGGCAAACTCATACAAAGCCTGCCGAAGGGAATTACGGTACTTAATCGGGCTTAGTCTGCGAATCTCCTCATCCTGCGCATCCTGCTGATAGAGACGTTCCGCAACGGCATCCGCTAACAATTGCGACAATTCTCCGCCATCCGCAAGATCCTCCTTATGCAGGATATGCCGATCCAGCATTCTGTCGATCAGCAACCTGGCCGTTGCCACATCAACCAACCCCCATTTTTCGCGGAACCGCAATGACGCCTGCCGACGGTCCCGTGCCGTATGGCCTCGGACAATCTCCGCAACCGATTCCGGAACAACCGGATACGTGACACCTTCAAGCTGACCGACTTCCATTGCCTCATCAGCCGTAGCCACCATCCGATCAGCCAAACGACGATCCTCAAGTTGATCAGTCGCACGTTTGAAGTTGTCATACGTTGCCCGAACAGTTGTTGCATTCTCCTTAGCCTCATTCAGCAGTTTTGCCAGCAGCTCGTTGATGTAATCGTAATTAATACGAATCTCGGCAATATGCTCCACGCCGAAATCCAGCATCGATACATCAATCAAACTCTTCCGTTCTTCGGCAAGCTTCTTCAGTTCGCTACGCGCCGGACCATTCAACCATTTTTCCTGGTCATCGGACAGCTTGAGTTCTTTCAATAACTGTTCCGGCTGATCGTAATCGAATTCGGTATATTGTTTAAGCTGTGAGACCCCGCTATTGAACCGACTGATCAGATTGGCCATCTCCTGCTGTTCGTTTTCACTCGCCGGCAGTACGGTAAACCCATCCGATAATTCGCGCAGATTCTCGACAATCTGTTTGGTGTTCTCCTTCACTTCGCTGAATGGTTTGGCAAGGATACCACTATCCTGCAGGTCCTTGAACGGATCCTGCACCATCGCCGAATCCCGATTCGCGTAAATGCTCAATGCCTCATCCATCAATCTCTTCGAGGTTTCCGGCCAACGGTAGTTGACAATATGACCCCATGGCTTAGCATGCATGTCCTGAATGCGATTCGTACGTGAATATGCCTGAATCAAATTGGCTCCGGCCAGCGTGCGATCCACGTACAACGTATTCACGTTGGGCGCATCATATCCGGTAAGCAACTGATCGATCACAATGACGATATCCAGTTTCTCGCCTTCGGCCTCGCCACGCAGACGGTCCATGACATCGTTGAAATACTCCCCTACGGTCCGATCGTCAAACGATGTGCCAAATGCCGTGTTGTACGCCATCATGGCAGCCCGCAATCCACGGTTCTTATCCAATTGATACTCGGAATTATCCGTACCATAGGAAAACGTCAAGGCGACATTGAGAGGACGCTTCCCCTCTTCAACCAATTGTTCGTTTCGCTTCTGAAACTCCTCGAAATACTGTATCGCCATTGGTGCAGACGATTTCCCGCCACCGACATGTGTGGTCAGAATCGCACTATACCGCCCCTCTTTCGACCGGTTGCGCCAATGAACGACAATGTCATCCACAACCTGCTCAACATGTTTCTGGTTATTGTCATATACTCCGGAATCGATATATTTGTCCACCTCCTCAGGACTCATGCGCGCCACCTTGCGGCTGATATCCTTATCGGACCAGTGTGGATACCGTTGCTTCAACAAATCAGGCAGCAATTGACCAGTGATTTCCGTATTGGGAATCGTATTCTCAAAATCTACGTTGAATCCCAATACGTTCCTGTCAGCTATCGCCTCACGAATGGTATATGCATGAATCAGATCGCCGAATGCGGCATGCGTCATATCACCCTCAAACGCCGGAGTACCCGTGTACCCAACCCATGCCGACCGCGGGAAAGCCTTTTTGATACGCTTGAGCATCTCTCCGTTCGTGGAACGATGCGCCTCATCCACGACGAACACGAAATTCATATCCGGTGCTTTGAATGAGTCACGCTTGCACAAGCGATCCAACTTCTGAATGGATGTCACCACAATCGAGTTGTTCCGGCTACGACTACGCAGTTTAGCTCGCAATACACCGGTGTTCGCGGTCTCCGAAACCACACCGGCATTGTCCTCATCGGCATCGGGATCATAGGCGGAATATTTCTCGAACGTCTGTCTCGTCAAAGCCACACGATCGACCACGAACACCACTTTGTCCACATTGGGCAAGCGGGAGGCCAACCATGCTGTCTTAAAACTGCTGATCGTCTTTCCCGATCCGGTGGTATGCCAGATATACCCGGCTTCCTGCGCATCCGTACCAAATACGTGAGTACGCAACCGTTCGATTACACGACGAGTGGCATATACCTGATACGGGCGCATGACGATAAGATTCTTATGCTTCGGGTCTCCATCCAAAATCATGTAGCTCGTTGACATCTGATGAGCCATCGGAATCGACAACATCAGATCCGCAAATTCACGCCAATCCCAAACCGGTTTGCTGTCCTCCTCCCGTTGCCAGTGAAATGCAAACGCCGGATTGAACGAATCAGCATCCGTATTTGCCATGTACAACGCCTGATACGGAGTCATACCGACCAGGATCTGCACTGTCGAATAAATGTCATGAAACAATCCCTCATCAATATACTGGCGGATCTGATTCAGTCCCTCCATAGCGTCGTGCTTGTCATACTTCTCCTCGATATGGATGATTGGCAGACCGTTGATCAGCAATGTCGTATCGAATCGGCGATTTTTACGTCCCGCCATAACATGCGGTCTCTCGATTTGATTGACGATCTGATACACCGTGTTTCCAGCGCCAACCTGAGCCTGATCGAACACGGTCAGAAATATATGGTTCCCGCCAGTACCATCCTCTGTCTCGTCCCGATCAACCTCGATCTGAGTCACACCGTTCAGACCATACAGCCAACAGCCCGCTTCATAAGGAGAGCGTAGGCCACAGATCACAGCTTTGACCTGGGCAAACTCGGTGTCCGTCAGAGGTCGCCCACCAAGTTTATCCGCGTTGTTCCGTTCGAGAATTGCCCGGAAATTAGCCCATAACGCTGGAATCGTCTTAATGGAAGGCTCATACTTCCATTGCGTTGACCCACCAATCCTCTCCAGATGATGGATCAGTTCATTCTCAAAATCCATCTCACCAGCCATATATGCCAACCATCCCTTCACCACAGCGTAAGGCTGTAATCATTGTACGCATACAAGAAGGCCGCAGAACCGTTGGCATATAAATTCTCAATCGCATGTCGGAGATAACTCAAACAGTGCGTCAAACACTCTTGATAATTCCGACGTCGGCCGCAAAAATTGAACAAGACGGAAGCATGATGCTGAACTGAGTCGAGGATGCCACGGCATGCATACGCAAAGACCTCCGAACGGACTACGATGGGACGCGGTATATCCGCATACGCATCATCAACGAGGAGTCTCACCTATGAGCGAAGTCGTGACCGACAAGGACAAGGAATACGAGGCCCGCGAGGCGGCGGCCGCGCCGGGCGCGGAGCAGCCGAACGCCGACCGTGTGAACAACCGCACGCTGCGGCCGACCGGCGAGACGTTCAAGCATTTCATGACCACGGGCTGGGATGATCAGGAGCCCGAAATCGAGCCGCTGGAGTCCAGCAAGTACATCCAGGCCCGCATCGACGCGCTGGGCGCGCAGTTCCCGGGCGAGCGCATCGTGATTCCGGCCGGCACACCAAAGGTGCGCTCCAACGACTGCGATTACGCCTTCCGCCCGGACACCACCTTCGCCTATTACACCGGCCTGGGCCAGGATTACGAGGCGGGCGCCGTGCTGGTACTCAACCCGGTGGACCCGGATTCCGAGGAGGCCAAGGCCGGCAGGACGCATACGGCCGAGCTGTTCGTGGCGCCGCGCGCCGATAACAGCACCGAGGAGTACTACACCTCCGCCCAGTACGGCGAGTACTGGGTCGGCCCGCGCGCCGGTCTGAAGGAGCTGGCCGCGATGACCGGTCTGGAGACCCATGACATCGCCCAGCTGGCCGATGCGATCGGCAAGGACGTCGGCGCCGAGGCCGGCGCGGTGCGCGTGCGCGTGATCCGCGAGACCGACGCCGCGATCACCGAGCTGGTCGAGGGCGTGCGCGAGGCGAACGGCTTCGCCGACCCGGATTCCAACACCGCCGCCGACGACAAGCTGCACGAGGTGGCCGCCGAGGCGCGCATGATCAAGGACGCCTACGAGGTCGGCGAGATGCGCAAGGCCGTGGCCGCCACGAAGAAGGGCTTCGACCGGATCCTCAAGACCCTGCCGCATGTGATCGACAAGGAGCGTTCCGAGCGCATGCTTGAGGGCGCGTTCAACTCGGTTTCGCGTGAGGAGGGCAATGAGGTCGGCTATGACACGATCATCGCCTCCGGCCCGCACGCCCCGATCCTGCATTGGATGCGCAACACCGGTGTGGTGCGCAACGGCGACCTGCTGCTCATCGACGCGGGCGTGGAGACCGACAGCCTGTACACGGCCGACATCACCCGCACGTTCCCGGTCAACGGCCGGTTCACCGAGCTGCAGCGCGACATCTACGAGACCGTGCTGCGCGCGCAGGCCGCCGGCTTCGAGGCCGCGCAGGTGGGCGCCACCTATTCGGACATCCATCACGCCTGCATGCGCGTGCTGGCCGAGCGTCTGCACGACTGGGGCATCCTGCCAGTGAGCGTGGAGGAGTCGCTCTCCCCCGAGGGCCAGCAGCACCGCCGCTGGCACGCCTGCGGCTGCGCGCATCACCTGGGTCTGGACGTGCACGACTGCGCGCAGGCCCGCTACGAGTCGTATCAGGGCGCCGAGATCCGCCCGGGCATGATCTTCACGATCGAGCCGGGACTGTATTTCAAGGAGAACGATCTGCTGGTGCCGCCGGAGTTCCGCGGCATCGGCGTGCGCATCGAGGATGACGTGCTGATGACCGAGCACGGCCCCGAGTGGATCTCCGTGGACATTCCGAAGACCGTGGAGGATGTGGAGGCCTGGATGGCCGCCATGGCCGAGTAGGCTGGAATCATCCCTATCGATGGATCGTGTGCGGGTCTGCGCCGGCGGAGGTTGGCACAGACCCGCATGATTAAGGAGATGAACGATGGCGACTCCGGAATTCGTGCTAAAGCTGCGTGAGAAAATCGGCCACGACCTGCTGTGGATGATGGGCATCACCGCCTACGTGCGTGACGCCGAGGGGCGGGTGCTGCTCGGACAGCGCTCCGACACGGGCAAGTGGGCGCTGGTGTGCGGCATCGTGGAGCCCGGCGAGGAGCCCGCCGACACGGCCGTGCGCGAGATCAGGGAGGAGACCGGCATTGACGCGCTCGTCACCGACATGGTGGCGGTCAAGTCCTCGGATCGGGTGCTCACCTACGACAACGGCGACCGGACGATGTACATGGACCACCTGTTCCTGTGCGAGGTCGATCCGCAGGGCAACGCCGACCCGTTCGTCGGCGACGACGAGAGCCTGAAGGTCGGCTGGTTCGACCCGGACGACCTGCCCGAGCCGATTGCGGCGAGCACGGTGGAGCGCATCGGCTACGTGCGCACCTATCTGAACAACAAGGCCGGAGGCGACGCCCACGCACTGTTCGCCTGCGGCGGCGAGCTGCATTAGGCAGAACGGCCTCGGCCCGTTCCGCCGTTCACATCCGGGCCGGACGGATGCCGTGATCGGCTATGGTCACACGGTTTCCGGAGTGGGTAGGATCATCCGGGTACTCTCCCGGACGATCAGTTTGGGGGTGAGGATCTTACGATTGCCGGCCACGGCCCCCCCAGCACCTTGAGCAGGAGGTTGGCGACCTTCGTGCCGTACAGGCTGGCGTCGCGGTGCACCGCCGTGATGGAGGGGAACATGCTCTCGCAGATGGCGCTGTCCTCGAAGCTCACGATGGCCGGCAGGTCATAGGGGAACCGCCGACCCCTCCGCCGTCCAACGTGGTGTCTCTCATGGAGGAGACACATTCGCCCCGGCGCACCTCGTCGGCCAACGCCCATACCACATCGGTCACGCGCCGCAGTTCGGACTCGCGGCTGGACTCCCGCCACGACTCCGCCATCGCCTCCGCCCACTCCTCCAGACGGCAGGCGGGCTCCTCCACCGAAGGCACCCGGACCCCACGGACCTCGGCGCAGTCGATGCCATGCATGCGTAGCAGATGCCAACCGGCCCAATTCATGGCGGCAACGCCCTCGATGGCCAGCATCGCAGCACCGCCGAAGCGCACACGGTCGCCCCTCATGCCGCCCAGCAGACGGGCCAGCCGCTCCCGGACCGACATCAGTTCCGCGTCGCGCACCCCGGCATCACCGATGCGCGCCGCGAACGCCGCCAGCAGGCGCCCGCGCGCCTGACGCACGTCCGCCGCATCGGCCACGCGCTCCGCTGCCCCGGGCCCGACGCACACGTCGCAGAACGCGGCCACATCACCGTTCAGCATCGGCCGATGGTCGGCATGGTCATACGCATGCATATCCAATTCCAGGTACCGCACGGCATCGTCCCAGCCGAAGGTCGTGCATGCCGAGGCCTGCCGCAACGCGTCCACGAATCCGCCCTCCACGCCGTATTCCAGCCGGTCGATCGCGCGATCGGCGGCCGCCTGGCCGCAGTCCCCTCCCCCGTTCCAGCCGCACTGCGCCCCGTAGCACAGGCCCGGCAGGCTCATCACCGGGTCGTTGACATGCCCGTAGTCGCCCCAGTCGGTCACGAGGATGCCTTCGGCGCGGTGCGCCGCACCGTACGCGGCCATGCGGGAGATGTTGGCCCACGCCGTGTCGATGCGCGGCAGCAGCGCGTTCCAGCAGTGCACCGCGGGGCACACATACTGCGCGGCGCCGGTCGAGGCCACCAGGGAGGTGCGCGACTCGTCCACGTCGGGTTCGTACTGCCAGTTCAGCAGGACGGCCTTGTCGCGCAACCGCTCCAACGCCTGTGGATGCCCGACCGCGATGTCGGCCCACATCATCGGCTGCAGGCCGCGCTCCTCCAGATACGAGCACAGCTCGGTCAGGTAGCCGGCGTACAGCGTGCCGACGCCCACGGTCCCGGCCTGCGCCGCCGAGCGGCCTTTGCCCAGATCGAAGGTCTCGTCGGCGCAGATGTTGAACCTCCGCGACCGGAACAGCGGCGCATACTGGTCGATCAGGCGTTTCGCCAACGCCAGCGACTCGTCCATCAGCGGATTGAGCGTATGATGCTCCATCCGTTCGACGAGGCTGAACGGACGCCCCGCCTGTTCCGGGAATTCGCCGAGCCCCGCGTAACGGTCCGTGCGCAGCGCCATGTACTGATGTCCGAAGGTGGAGATGGACGGCACCAGTTCGATGCCGGCCTTCGCGCAGTATTCGTCCAGTTCGAGGATGTCGTCGGCGTCGAGCGCGCCCGTGCCGCGCCAGGCCTGGCTCAGCCCGTCGAAACGGAACGTGTGCTCCACGTACAGCTGCAGCTGGTTGTACTTGTGCAGCTCCAGGGTATCGACCAGGGCCTTCAGCGACGCGAGCGTGGGTACCCGCCCGCGGGTCACGTCCAGGTAGTATCCGCGCACCGGCAGCACGGGGGCATCCTCGATGTGCACCACGGGGACGGCCGGCCCCGAGTGGCGCACCAGCTGGCGGAACGTCTGCACGCCGTACCGCAGACCCTCCGCATCCCCGCCCACGATGGCCACCGAGGCGGAGCCATCGGTCCGCCGGCCGACATCCAGATGGTAGGATTGGGCGGCCATCGCGGCATCGACGTCCAGCCGGATGGCACACTGCCCGACATCGCTCCGGCCCGCACGCCAACGCAGACCGGCGCATGCTTCGAGGTCCCACCGGATCAGCCGCATCAGGCGGCCCGATGCGTCGCAGGACGCCGCGGCCGCCCCCTCCCCGATGCACCCGATCGCCGCCAGCACCGCGATGGAGCCGTCCGCCCGCAACAGACGCGGCGTCGGAATCAGCGGGATATCGGCACGGTTCGTTACAGGGGTCATGGATGCTCCGATCAGCGGTTCGCCGTCATCGCCGACGGCTGTGTTCTGGACTGCTCCCGAGTTTACCGCCCATCGGCGTGTTAACTCCGTTAATCAACGATACTATTATTTATTAACGAAGTTTACATATATGCGAAGGAGCATCATGCCATACCAGACCGTGCCGGACTCCGTCCGTCGTTTCATGGACCGCATCACCGAGCTGTGCGGCACCGAACACGCCGACTGGGCCGAGAACTTCAACGCCGCGTTCGCCAACACGCTCACCACCACCGTGCACCGCCACGCCGACGGCACGACCTTCCTGCTGACCGGTGACATCCCCGCCATGTGGCTGCGCGACTCCACCGCCCAGGTGCGGCCGTACCTGCCGATCGCCGCCGAGGACGCCGACCTGGCCGATATGATCGAGGGCTTGGTGCGCCTGCAGTTCCGCTACATCGGCATCGACCCGTACGCCAACGCCTTCAACGAGGAGCCCAACGGCGCCACCTGGGATCCGGACGACCGCTCCGACTTCTCCAGCCCGTGGCCCCCACGGGGATGACCTGGTCGGGGTTCCGACCCAGCGACGACGCCTGCACCTACCACTATCTGGTGCCCGCCAACATGTTCGCCGCGGTCGTCATGGGCTATGCGGAACGCATCTTCACCGAGATCATCGACGACGCCGCCATGGCCGCCCGTGCGCGTGCGCTGCGCGAATCGATCGACGCGGGGCTGCGCTCCCACGGCACGATGACCAATGCCGCCGGCGAGACGATCTGGGCGTACGAGGTCGACGGGCTCGGCGATGCGCTGCTGATGGACGACAGCAACGTGCCCAGCCTGATGGCCGCGCCCTACCTGGGGTACTGCGCGGCGGACGACCCGCTCTACCTCAGCACCCGCCGCACGCTGCTCAGCGCCGAGAACCCGTTCTACTACGAGGGCGCGCACGCCAAGGGCATCGGCTCCCCGCACACCCCGCCGCGCTACGTCTGGCCAATCGCCCTGTCCATCCAGGGGCTCACCTCACCCGACAAGGCCGAGAAGGCCGCGATCCTCAACAACCTGGTGGCCATCGACGCGGGCACGCATCTGATGCACGAGGGCGTGTGCGTGGACGATCCGACGCAGTATACGCGCGAATGGTTCTCCTGGTCGAATATGATGTTCTGCGAGCTGGTGATGGACTATTTCGACATCCGGGTCAGGCGCTGAGGGCGTCAAGGCGGACGGGTCGGGCGGCCCGCACATCCGCCCCGATACGGGACGAGGGTGGCAACGGACGACGATTCGTCCGCGGCCACCCTCGTTCCGTTGGATGGGGTATCCGGCTGCGTTGCGATCCGATCAGCCCTGTGCCAGCAACGCGTGCAGCTGTTCGCGGTGCGCCCGCTGCTCGCGCGGATCCGGCACCGGCAGGGAGGCCAGCAGCTTGCGGGTGTACGGATCCTGCGGATGCTGCATGATGTCCTCGGTGTCGCCATGCTCCACGATCCGGCCCTTGTGCATCACCATCACCCGATCGGCCAGCATATCCACCACGGCCAGATCGTGGGTGATGAACAGGCAGGCGAAGCCGATCTCGGCCTGCAGGCGCTTGAACAGCTCCAGCACCTTGGCCTGCACGGACACGTCCAGGGCGGAGGTGGGCTCGTCGGCGATCAGCAGCGAGGGCTTCAACGCCAAGGCCCGCGCCAGCGAGGCGCGCTGACGCTGGCCGCCGGACAGCTCATGCGGGAAACGGTTCATATACACGCGCGGCAGCTGCACCATCTCCAGCAGATCGCCCACGTACTCACGGGCCTCCGCCACGTCACGGTATTTGCCGTGCACGATCAGCGGCTCGGCCACGTTCTGTGCGATGGTCATCAGCGGGTTGAACGAGCTGCCCGGATCCTGGAACACGAAGCCGATGTCGGCGCGCTTGGGCTTGAAGTCGCGTTCTTTGACGCCGTTCATCTCCACGCCCAGCACCTTGAGCGAGCCGCCGGAGACCTTCTGTAGGCCGGCAATCGCGCGACCGGTGGTGGACTTGCCGGAGCCGGACTCGCCGACCAGGCCAAGCACCTCGGAACGACGGATCGTGAAGTCGATGCCGTCCACGGCCACGAAATCGGGCTGCATGAGGTGACCCGGATACGTGATCGTCAGCCCCTTGGCCTCGACGGCGATCGGCTGGTCGCGCCAGTCGTCCTCGCGCTCGATGACGCGGCCGTCCAGATCGCGCACGACCAGCTGCTGGCCGATGCGCGGCACCGAGGCGAGCAGCCGCTTGGTGTAGTCGTGGTTCGGATGGTAGAAGACCTGTTCCACGTCGCCCTGCTCCACCACATGCCCGCGGTACATCACCACCACCTGGTCAGCCAGATCGGCGATGACACCCATGTTGTGGGTGATGATCAGCACGCTGGCACCGAACTCATCCTTGGCCAAGCGCAGCAGATCCAGAATCTCGGCCTGCACGGTCACGTCCAGTGCGGTGGTCGGCTCGTCGGCCAGGATCAGGCCGGGGTTGAGCACCAGCGCCATCGCGATGACGATGCGCTGCTTCTGGCCGCCCGAGAACTGGTGCGGGTAGTAGTCCACGCGGGTTTCCGCGTCGGGGATGCCGACCTTCTTCAGGATGTCGACGGCCTTGGCGCGCAGCTGTTTCTTGTCCTTCATACCGTGCGCGCGCAGGCCCTCCTCGATCTGCCAGCCGATGGTGTACACCGGGTTGAGCACCGAGTTCGGCTCCTGGAAGACCATGGCCGCCTCGCTGCCACGCATGCGCTGCAGGTCCTCGCCGCTCAGGGAGAGCACGTCGAGTTCGCCGGTGCCGTCTCGCTTGGAGAGCATCACGGCGCCGGAGGTGGTGGCGGTTTCGGGCAGCAGCTTGATGATCGAGCGTGCGGTCACCGACTTGCCGGAGCCGGATTCGCCGACCACGCCGACCACGGTGCCGCGCGGGATCGTGAAGCTCACGCCGTCCACGGCCTTGATGGATCCGGCGTCGGTGATGAAGGAGACGCTCAGATCCTTGATCTCGGCGAGATTCGTGGACGGGGATGCGCTGGATGCGTTCGGCTCACTCATGGTCCGGTTCCTTTCCGTCGGCGTCCGCCGCGCCCGGCGCGGTGGACATCAGGCTCATCGCGTATTCGTTATCGGCGCTCGGCTCGACGTTCGGCTCCACCGACGTGTCCTCGATCGAGCCGATGACCTCGCCGGCGGACTTGCGGGCGCGCAGACGCGGGTCGGCCAGATCGTTGAGCGATTCGCCCACCAGGGTGATGCCCAGCACGATCAGCACGATCGCCAGGCCGGGGAATACGGCGGTCCACCAGATGCCGGCGGTCACGTCCGCCACCGAACGGTTCAGGTCGTAGCCCCATTCGGCGGCCGCGGTGGGCTCGATGCCGAACCCGAGGAAGCCCAAGCCGGCCAAGGTCAGGATGGCCTCCGACGAGTTGAGCGTCAGGATCACCGGCAGCGTACGCGTGGAGTTGCGCAGCAGGTGCACGGTCATGATGCGCCAGGTGGAGGCGCCGACCACCTTGGCCGATTCCACGTAGGCCGAGTTCTTGATGCGCATGACCTCGGCGCGGATGGTGCGGAAGTACTGCGGGATGTAGACCACGGTGATCGATACGCCGGAGGCGAGGATGCCGCCCCACAGGCTGGACTGGCCGCCGGAGATCATGATGGCCATGAGGATGGCCAGCAGCAGCGAGGGGAACGAGTAAATCGCGTCGGCGATCACCACCAGCACGCGGTCGACCCAGCCGCCGAAGTAGCCGGAGACCAGGCCGAGGAACACGCCGATGAAGATCGAGAGCACCACCGCCACGATGATGGCGATGACCGCGGTGCGCGCGCCCCACACGGTGCGGCTGAACACGTCGAAGCCGCCGACGGTGGTGCCCCAGATGTGCTCGGTGCTGGGCGGCGCCTGCGTGGGGAAGGCCACGCCGTCGTCGCCACGGATCTGCGAATACCCGTAGGGGGCGATCACCGGCGCGAAGATCGCGACGAGGATGAAGAAGGCGGTGATGACCAGACCGGTGATCAGCATGGCCTTCTGCCAGCCGACCGCGATCTTAAGGTCGCGCACGATCGGCAGGCGGGAGAAGACGGACGGCTTCTTGCTGACCTCAAGGTTGGCCAACCGGTTGTCGCCGGGGACGGTGACCTTGGTTGCGGTGCTTTCACCCATGTCAGTACCTCACTCTCGGATCGATGAGCGCGCTGATCACGTCGACGATGAAGTTGGCCACCGAAACGATGATCGCAATCAGGATGACGATGCCCTGCACGGCCACGAAGTCGCGGGCCTTCAGATAGTTGGACAGCATGAATCCCAGGCCCTTCCACTCGAAGGTGGTCTCCGTGAGCACGGCGCCGGCCAGCATGACGGCGATCTGCATGCCCATGACGGTGATGATCGGGATCAGGGCCGGACGCCAGGCGTGCTTGGACAGCAGCCGCTTCTCGCTGACGCCGCGGGAGCGGGCGGCCTCCACGTATCCGGAGTTATAGGTGGAGATGACGTTCGTGCGCACCAGACGGATGAACACGCCGGCGGTCAGCAGCCCCAGCGCGAGTGCGGGCAGCACGGCGTGCCGGAGCACGTCGGCCAGCACGGTCATGTCACCGAGCTGCAGGGCGTCGATGATGTAGAAGCCGGTGGGTTGGACCAGGCGGTCGAACTGCGCCATGCTGCTCAGGTCGGCGCGGCCAGACGAGGGCAGCCAGCCCAGCCACACGGCGAAGATCAGCTTGAGCATCAGACCCAGGAAGAACACCGGTGTGGCATAGCACAGGATGGCGAAGGTGCGGATGCCGGCGTCGGCCAGACGGTCGCGGTGGTGCGCGGCGATGCGGCCGAACGCGATGCCGACGATCATGGCCACGATCAGCGCGAGGATCGCCAGTTCGAAGGTGGCGGCGCCGTACCGGGTCAGGATGGAGATCACCGGCTGGTTGTCGGTGACGGTGGTGCCCAGGTCGCCGTGCAGCAGGTCGCCCAGATAGTCGATGTACTGCACGATGAGCGGACGGTCGTAGCCGGCCTCATGGATGCGCCTCTGCAGCTCCTCTGGGCTGAGACGGCCGCCCTGCGCCGCGGTGATCGGGTCACCGGTGGCGCGCATGACGAAGAAGACGACGGTGACCAGGATGAACACCGTGGGGATGATAAGCAGGAAACGGGTGATGACGAAGCGGAAGAACCCTCCCGACAGCCTGTTTTTCTTGGCTTTTGTCGGGCGCGTGGATGCGCTCTGCGTCGGGGGCTCCGCCGTTGCGTCCTGGGTGCTGGTTTGGGACACGCGAAAACTCCTTGGTGGAGGATGGCGGAATACGGTTGAGTGTCCGGCATCAGCGATGTCGGACGTATGATGGTAAGGCCGTCGGACCCGTCAAGAATAGGAGACACGGGTCCGACGGCGTTTTTGGAGGATGATGGCATCCTCCTTCAGGCGACCTCAGGACTTGGTCACCGAGGCGTAACGGAAGCGGAACGACGCGTCGAGCACGACACCGTCGATGTTGTTGCGGGTCACCGCTACCTGGGCGCCCTGCAGCAGCGGGATGGTCGGCAGTTCGTCGGTGACGATGTCCTGGATCTGGCCGAGCATCTCCATGCGCTTGTCGTGATCCTGCTCACCGGCCTGGTTGGTGATGAGCGTGTTGACCTCTTCGTTCGAGTAGCCGTTCATCACGAAGTTGCCGTCGCGGAAGAACGGGGACAGGTAGTTGTCCGGATCCGAGTAGTCCGGGAACCAGCCGAGCTGGTAGGCCGGGTAGGAGCCGTCGGACTCGTCGGTGACGAGGCGCTGCTCGCTGTACTGGGTCCATTCGGTCTGCTGCAGGTCGACGGTGAACAGGCCGTCCGCCTCCAGCTGCGACTTGATGGCCGCGTACTCGTCGGCGGAGCTGGAGCCATAGTGGTCGCCGTTGTACTGCAGGTTCAGGGTCACCGGAGTCTCGACGCCGGCGTCGGCTAGGATCTGCGCGGCCTGCTCGGCGTCCGGGCCGCCGTTGCCGTCGCCGTAGGCGGCCTTCAGCGTGTCCTCATGGCCTTCCAGACCATCCGGGATGTAGGAGTACATCGGCGTGTAGGTGCCCTTGTACACGCGGTCGGACAGCTCCTCGCGGTCGATCAGCGCGGCCACGGCCTGGCGCACGGCCTTGGCCTTGGCGGGGTCTGCATCCGGCTGCGACTCGCCGAACGGCTGGATCTTGAAGTTGAAGGACAGGAAGCGCTCCTCGCCGCCCGGGCCGTTCACGACCTTGAGGTCGTCATTGCCGGAGAGATCCTCGATGTCGGTGGCGGTCAGCGAGCGGAACGCCACATCCACGGTGCCCTGTTCGATGGCCATCTTCAGGTTGGAGGCGTCGGCGAAGTACTGCACCTGCACGGTCTCGTTCTGCGCGGGGGTCAGGCCCTCGTAGTTCTCGTTCGCGGCGTAGGCCACGTTCTCGTTAAGCGTGAACGAGGTCAGCTTGTACGGGCCGGCGAAGGCGTCGCCATCGACGATCGTGTCCGCATCGGTCAGGGCGTCGGCGCTGAACACATCCTCGTCGACGATCGGACCCGCGGGGCTGGAGAGCACCTGCTTGAGGGTCACGTCGAACGGCACGGCCGCGTTGAACACCACGGTGGTGTCATCCGGGGTCTCGACCGACTCGATGTTGGCCAGCAGCGACACCGGGCCGTTCGGGTCGTCGATCGTCTTGATGCGGTCGAACGAGAACTTGACGTCCGAAGAGGTCAAATCGTTGCCGTTGGCGAACTTCAGGCCTTCCTTGAGCTTGACGGTGAACTGAGAGCCGTCCTCGTTCCAGGTGCCGTCGTCGGCGGCGATGTCCGGGCTCAGCTCGGAGGTGTTGTAGTCCTGAGCGTACAGGAACGGGAACACGTTGATCTGCACGGCATAGGAGCCGTTGTCGTACGAGCCCGCGGGATCGAGGCTGACGATCTTGTCCGTGGTGCCGATGGTGATGGTGCTGCTGTCGGCGGCCGGTGCGGCCTCATCCTTCACGCCGCAGGCCGCGAGCGATGCCACTGCGGCCACGGAGGCGATGACGGCGGTGATCTTCTTGCGATTCACGTTTGAATCCTCTCTCTGTCAACATTCGGACCCGCCTGCATCCCACATTCGCTTTTGGCATCGCGCTCGGCGGGCGTCCAAGTCACGACCGTAGACGCGGCATGTTACGAAATCGCCCTGCCCATGGCCCTCCGCACCCCACGAACCACGTCATCCAATCCCCGTTTTCCCTTGGAATGACACCGTTTTCCGGCGTATCATAGGTCGTAACAAAAAAGTCCGTATAGTGAGACGTCATAGGTTGTCATCTCACTATACGGACTCTTGTCGCCTCAACCGAGGCACGCCTCGGTTACTTGAGCTTACGGCCCGCGCACCAGACCTCACCGACCGTCCAAGTCTCGGGATCAGTCAGCAACAGGTCGGCGGCATATCCGGGGGCCAGCAGACCCAGCGGCGCACCGGTGACCGGATTCGGGCGGTCGTATCCGAACGTCCTGGCCGGGGTCAGCGTGGCGGCCTCGACGGCGTCGACCGGCGAGATGCCGAGCACGGTGACCGCGCGGCGCACGGCGACCTCCAGCAGCAGCGTCGACCCGGCGATCGCGCCGTTGGAGACCAGTCGGGCGTGCCCGTCCACCACGTTCACATCCAACGCACCCAGCTTGTACGGGCCGTCCGGGCAGTCGGTGGCGGCCATCGCATCGGTGACGAACGCCGTGCGGTGCGGCGCGAAGCCGAACCCGAGCCGGACCATCGGATCCTGGACATGGAAGCCGTCGTTGATGATCTCGATGGTGACGCGGGGGTCCTCCACCGCCGCCGGGATCGGGCCCGGCTCACGGTGGTGCAGGCCGTTCATCGCGTTGAACATATGCGTGACGATGCCCGCGCCGGCGTCGAAACCGCGCTTGGCCATGTCATAGTCGGCGTCGCAGTGGCCGACCGCGGGTACGACGCCCGCGGCCGCGAACCGCCCGATGGCGTCAATGCCATGCGGCAGCTCAGGCGCGATGGTGATCTGGCGCAGACTGCCGTCGGCGGCGTCCAGCAGCTGCTCCACCAGCTCCGGCACCGGATCCTTCAGGCACTCCGGGTCATGGGCGCCCTTGCGGGCGAGCGCCAGGAACGGCCCCTCCAGATGCGAGCCCAGCACATCCGGACGGCGATCCATCGCGGCGCGCACGTTGCGCAGGTTCTCGCACATCACGTCGATCGGGTTGGTGATCAGCGAGCACACCTGCCGCGTCGTGCCGTGTACGGCGTGGCCGGCCCGGGCGATGTCGATGCCTTCCGGACCGTCGTCGAAGGACCGCTCCCACGAGCCGTGCGCGTGGATGTCCACGTACCCCGGGGTCAACAGACGGCCGGCGGCGTCGATGATCCGAGTATCATCGGCCGGATCGATGGCGATGGAGCGGCAGGCGTGTTCGAACTCCTCCTCGTCGGTGCCGGTGGCCGTGATGACCCCGTCGGCCGAGGTCAGCCAGAAATGCTCCCGCACGCCGCGGGCGTCGATCTTCCGCGCGCCGCGGATGGCGATACGGGCCGGGGCCCCGGTGATGGCCGAGGTGACCCGCTTGACGGTTTCCATCCTGTTGGAATCCATGATCACTCCTTCGCAGTCTTGGGACTTGGGGCGGGGTTCAGATGCCCTGCCAGGCCGGCTTGTGGGCGTAGGCGTACTCGTAGTAGTCCTTGTGGCTCAGCCTGCTGGCCGCCGCCTCGTCCACGATGATTGTGGCGTGCGGGTGCATCTGCAGCGCCGAGGCCGGGCAGAACGCGGAAATGCCGCCCTCGCAGGTCTGGCGGATCGCTTCGGCCTTGCCCTCGCCGAAGGCCAGCAGCACCAGGTGACGGGCGCGCATGATGGTGCCGATGCCCTGGGTGATGCAATGGGTGGGCACCTGGTTGATGTCGTCGTCGAAGAAGCGGGCGTTGTCCGCGCGCGTCTGCTCGACGAGGGTCTTGACGCGCGTGCCCGAGGCCAGCGAGGAGCCCGGCTCGTTGAACCCGACATGGCCGTCGGTGCCGATGCCCAGGATCTGCACGTCGATGCCGCCTGCGGCCTCGATCGCCGCGTCATAGGCCGCACCGGCGCCGGCGATGCGCTCGCCGTCCTCCAGCGGGCAGCCGTTCAGCGCGTCGCCGGGCACATGCACCTTGGCCGGGTCGAGGCCCAGCGGCACGGTGACGGTGCGGTTGATGGTGGAGTGGTACGACTCCGGATGGTCCAGCGGCAGGCCCAGGTATTCGTCGAGCGCGAAGCCCTGGACCTGGCTGACATCGATGTCCTCGGCGTCGATGACCTTGGCCAGCGCCTGATAGGCGGCCAGCGGGCTGGAACCGGTGGCCAGCCCCAGCACGGCATTCGGCTTGGACTTGATGAGGTCGGCGACGCAACGAGCGTAGATCTCACCAGCTTCGGCTTCGTTCTTAACAATGATGATTTCCGGCATGATATCTACTTTCTTCAGGGTGAGCGACATAACTGTGCAGTTAAATCGTTAACTTCCTTGTCATAAATAATCCTACCGCGCCCTCTCCCCCAGAAACGCCGTCCGCCACCCCCTCTACGCCAACGGCCGCCTCCCATGGCTTGGTGCACATGGAAGGCGGCCGTCATGACGGGAAACGACGACTGCGCATCAGTCGCGCGGGGCGGCGAGCGCGGCGCCGATCGCGCCGATCGGCCGCTCGACCGGCGCCAGGCGCAGGCGCTCGGGCAGATGCAGCGATGCGATGAAATGGCTGGTCTCCTCGCGGCGGCGCATCTCCTCGACGATCATGTCCAGCAGCGGACGGCCGGTCTTGGCCATGCCGCCGCCCAGCACGATCAGCTTCGGGTCATACGCCTGGCCGACCACCTGGATGGTGTCCGCCAGCCCGTGCTGCACGATGCCGTACACCTCCATGGCGCGGGGCTCGCCGGCCTTGGCCTTCTCGATCAGGTCCGGCAGCGGCGGCTGGCCCGGCCACAGCTTGGCCACCGAGCCGCCCGAGGTGACGGTCTCCAGGCAGCCGCGCTGGCCGCAGTTGCACAGGAACTTGTTCGGGTCGACCGGGATGTGTCCGATTTCGCCGTAGGAGCCGCTGTACCCGCGTTCCACATGGCCGTCGCGCACCACGCCGGCGGCCAGGCCGGTGCCGAAGTTCAGGAACACCACGGTATCGCCGGCGGAGACCTGGTCGTCGATTAGGGCCACGGCACCCAGCGCGGCCGCGTTGACATCGTTTTCAACCTGTACCGGGATCCCCAGCGCCTTGCTGGCCTCGCGGCCCAGCTCCAGCTTGACGATATCGAGGTTGACGATGTCGCGCACCACGCCGGTCACCGAATCGACCTGTCCGGGCAGGCCCACGCCGACGGCCACCGGCTCCCCGCCGAGCCTGCGGGTGATGCCGATGACGTCGTCGAGCACGTTCTGCGCACCCGGCCGGGCGGGGATGCGGCAGGTGTTGAGCACGGTGTTGCGTTCATCGACCAGCACGGCCTCGATCTTGGTGCCACCGATATCGATGCCAACGTATTCATTCATGTAGGTTTTCCTCTCCTGACGGTGTTTCCTTCGCTTTCCTCTGATCACAGGCGTGCGGCACATCATCGCCCGCACAACACCTGCGTCACTAGGCAGATTACCACCCGAACCGCCCGCGACCCGTCACGGTACAAGCGGCGTCGTACAGTACTGCCGTATCCATCCCGCCGTCACAAGGACACACCCATGCGCGAGAACCTCCTGTCCCCCGCACTGCACGACTACGCCGACAACCGGTATCGCGACCGCAAGGCGTCACTGGGCGGCCTGACGATCCCCGCCGACACGCTTATCGGCAGGCTCGACGGCGACCGACGCGCCCTGATGCATCTGCTCGTCGGCACCCTGCCGACCACCGATATCCTCGAATGCGAGCCGGCGACGCTGCTGGACTACGTGGACCACGCCCTGGAGCTGCGCCGGAGCCGCGCATGGACCGCGGCACTGCCGGAGGACGTCTTCATCCACTACGTGTTCTGGCCGCGGGTCAACAACGAGCGTCTCGAACCGTGCCGCAGCCGCATCGCAGGCGAGCTGGACGCACGGGTTACGCCGCTTGACATGGAATGCGCCGCGATCGAGACCAATTACTGGTGCGCCGAGCATGTGACCTACGCCCCCTCCGACATCCGCACGATCGGTCCGACCGGCGCGCTGAACCGCGGCACGGGCCGCTGCGGGGAGGAATCCACGCTGCTGGTGAGCGCCTTGCGAGCCATCGGCATCCCCGCGCGTCAGGTGTACACCCCGCGCTGGGCGCATTGCGACGACAACCACGCCTGGGTTGAGGCGCTGGTCGACGGCGTCTGGCGTTTCATGGGGGCTTGCGAGCCCGAGGAACGGCTGGACCGCGGATGGTTCGACTGCGCGGCGGCCCGCGCGATGCTGATTCACGCCCGCGTGTTCTGCGATTACACGACCGGATCGGTCGATGTTTCGCCGTCGGCTGGCAGGCAGGGGGCCGCGATACTGCAGAACCTCACGGCCTCCTACGCGCCGACCGCCCGACTGACCGTCACGGTGACCGATACCGACGGCGCCCCCGTGCCCGGTGCCAACGTGCGCTTTGAACTGCTCAATATGGCCGAATTCGCGCCGATCGCCCAACTGGCCGCCGACGAGGACGGCCGTGCCGCCATCGAGCTCGGGCTCGGAACCGTGCTGGTGCACGCCTCGACGCCGGATGGGTTCGGCGAGGCGCTGGTCGACGCCGCATCCACCACCGCGGTGACCGTGACGTTGGATGCCGAACGCCGAGACGACGACGCATGGACGCCGCTGTCGGTGTCCGCGCCCGCCGCCGGCGGTTCCCGCGCCGCGGCGCTGACGCCGGAGCAGAAGGCCGTGGGCGCGGACAGGGCGCGGCGTGCGGAGACCATGCGCGTCGAACGCCTTGAGTCATTCGCCCGGCAGTCGGCCACCGGCGACGCCGACACCGATGAAATCCTCCGTCTGGCCGGCGGCAATTGGCCGGTTATCGCCCGTTTCCTGGAGGCGGGGGCCGAACCCGACCGGATGCTGCTGTTGCAGGCGCTCTCCGACAAGGATCTGGCCGACGTCCACGCCGAGACGCTCGACGACGCGCTGGCCGCGGCCGCGGCGATCCGGGACCATGCGATGCGGATGCTGGCCGACCTCGACGAACGCACCCGCACGGATCTGTGGCGTGACGCCGTGCTCAATCCGCGCGTGGACGGCGAGGAGCTCGCCGGCGACCACCGCGTGCTGCAGCAGCGGTTCGACGCCGACCGCACCGCGCTGTTCCGTTCCGATCCGCGGACGCTGTGGCAGGAGATGCTGCGCGACGTGCGCGACGCCGAGGACGACGAGCCCTACACCGGCACGGCGGCGCTGCTGTCCCGCGGATACGGCGACGGCCCGCACCGCGGCATCGCGTTCGTCACCGTCTGCCGCTGCCTGGGCATCCCGGCGCGTCTGAATCCCGAAACCCGCAGCCCGCAGTATTTCGACGGCGCACGGTTCGTTGACGTTCAGGCCCGCGAAAGCGATCGGCCGGTCACCTGCACGCTCACGGCCCCCGGACGGGACGACACCCCCCGCTACGGCGTGGACTGGACCATCAGCCGGCTGCAGCGCACCCCGTACGGCATGGATTTCTCCACCATCGACCTGGGCGACGTCCTGTGGACGGACGGCGCGGCCCGCATCCGCCTAGAGCCGGGCACGTACCGCGTCATCACCACCACGCGCCTGCCCAACGGCAGCCAGTTGGCCGCCTCGCAGACGCTCCGGGTGGCGGACGAGGACCGCACCATCGCCTTGGACCGGCGCCGGCCGGCGCAGTCCGACCTGCTGGCGCATCTGCCGCTGGAGGACCTGCCGCTCATCGCCGACGACGGGGCCGACACCCCCTTGAGCGAAGTCCTGCACGGCCGGCGCGGCGTGGTGTTCATCCTCGACGTCCACGGCTCCGAACCGAGCATCCACGTGCTGGACGAATTGCGCGAATCACTGGCGGAACGCCCCGATTCCGATACCGGCACCGAGCCCGTCATCGCCCTCTGCCCGCATGATGCGCCCGTCAGCGCCCCGATCACGGCCATGCTCGCCCGCCTGCCCCGGCGGTTCCGGCTCTGGCGGTGTTCCGAGCCGACGGCGGCCCGACTGGCGCGCATCACCTTCGTGGATCCGGACAAGTCGCCGGTCATCGTGGCCATCCGCCCCGGCCAGGCACAGGACGACCCCCTGACCGGCATCTACGCGTGCAGCGGCTACAACGTGGGCTCCGTGGAACTCGCCCTGCGGCTCAATCGCATATGAGAAAGGGCAACCGTCTACAATGGAGAACCAATACAATGAAGTATCCACGGTAACGGCCAACCGTTTCCCAGCACACTTAGAAGGAACGCCATGAATCCTTCCACCCCGCCCGTCGCCTTCCTCGCGCCGGGGCATACGTCCAAAGCGGACCCGTCCGACGTACGGCGGAACAACCGTGCGTTGATCTTCGGGCTGCTGTTCCCCGCCACCGAGCTCTCCCGCGCGCAGATCGGGAGACGAACGGGGCTCTCCCGCGTGGCGGTGTCTGACGTGGTCGGCTCGATGCTGGACGAAGGACTGATCAGGGAGGGCGGGCTGGCCCACAACCCCGGCAAGGGCAAACGCGGCACGCTGCTCGGGATCGACACCCAGCGGCTCCACATCGTCAGCATCGACCTGTCGCAGTCGCGGTTCATCCAGGGTGCGGTCACCGATCTGCTGGGTACGATACTGTACCGGTCCGAACTGGCGCTGGGCGCCGAGGACACCATCGCCATCGACGACATCGGGCAGTTGACGGCCCGGCTCATGGACCACACCGACCATGTCATCGGCATCGGCGTGGCCGCCCCCGGCGTCATCGTGGACGGCACGGTGCGGCGCTCCACCGCCTTGGGCTGGCATGACGTCGATCTGCGCACGCCGCTGGAGCAGCGGTTCGCCGTGCCGGTCAGCGTGGACAACGATTCGACCAGCGGCATGCTCGCCGAGCGGTTCTTCGGACAGGGCGGCCCCAATCTCATGTTCGTCTGGTTCCGCCGCGGCATCGGCACCTCAGTGCTCATCAACGACGTGCCGGTGGTCGGCGAGAACCACGCCGGCGGCGAGATCGGCCACATCTCCATCGACCCGGAGGGACCGCCCTGCCCGTGCGGCAAGCGCGGGTGCCTCGAACGGCTGATCTCCACCCCGGTGCTCGAGGCGCGGATGCGCGAGCATCCCGAGTCGCGCCAGATCATCCTCGAACAGGCCGGCGCCCATCTGGCCAACGCTCTGGCCATGCCGGTCGGCCTGCTCGACATCACCGACATCTGCGTCTACGGACCACCGGATATCGTCAACTCCGACTTCATCAACGCCGCGCAGCGCTATCTGGACCAGACCACGGCATCGTCATTCCATGCCCACACACGCATCCGGCGGTGCGAGATCGGCAGCGACATCGCGATCCGCGGCGAATCGACCGCCGTGCTGCGCGACTATCTGGCGCGGTGACGGCCGTTCAGCGGTGATACGGCGGGGCGTGGCGCCGACGACACGTCACCGTGCGGCCAGCACCGCGGCGCGCACGATGACGCGGTCGGTCCGCTCCACGGGGTTCTGGCCGCCGCCACCGGGGCCGCCCGACGCGGCGACCAGCGTCTTGCCGGACAGGTGGATGGCGTCCACCCCCGCCGCACGAATCGCGCCGATGCTCTCGGGCGTCACGCCGCCGCCGGCCTGGATCTCGATGCGTCCGGCGGCATGCCGCACCAGATCGCGCAACCGGTCGAGGCCTTCGGGCACCGTCGGCGCCCCGCCCGAGGTGAGCACACGCGTATACCCCAGTTCGATCAGCACGTCCAGCGCGGCGAACTGGTCGGGCACCATGTCGAACGCACGGTGGAAGGTCACCTGCACGTCACGGTTGCAGCGGCGGCCCTCGTCCCGGGCGCATTCGATCAGGGCGGCGGCAAAGGGCACGTCGATGGTGTTGTCCTCGTTCAGCCCGCCGACCACCACGCCGCTCGCGCCGGCCAGGATGGCGGAGCGCACGTCGCCCAGCTGCACCATCCGTTCCGTCTTGCCGAACACGAACGAGCCGGAACGCGGGCGCACCAGCACCTGCACGCCACGCGGCAGACCCACATGCGAGCACGCCTGGATCAGTGCGAAACTCGGCGTCAGACCACCGGTGGCGCCCAATGCCACACACAGCTCGATGCGGTCGGCCCCTTCCTCCAGGGCGATCCTCGCGCCTTCGACATCCTGCACGGCGATTTCCACGGTCACGGGCATCTCCTTTGATTCTCCTGCCTTGCCACGCCACCACGGTACCATCTCCGCACCGGGCACCACGCCGTGTCACGGATCCCCGACGGGCGGCAGCGGCCTTGGCCGTCGGCGACACGCTGTAAAACGATTGACATATACATTAACCATGTTAATATATAAACAATCGTTGGAAGTCAAAGACGGACCGACAACCGCACCCAAGGAGGCGTCGATGCCCACGTCCACAACCGTCGCATCGCAGGCGACCGTGTCCGAGTCGAACCGCTCGCGCATCCTCCAGCACCTGTACTACCACGGCATCTGCTCGCGGGCGCAGATCGCCAAGGCCCTGGGACTGACGCCCGCCGCCATCACCAAGATCACCGCACGCCTCATCGAGGCCGGCATCATCGAGGAGACCGGGGACATGGAGGGACGACTGAACCGTCGCTCCATCGGCCTGAACCTGGACCCCACGCGGTTCCACGTCATCGGCGTCAAATTCGCACGCAGCCTGGTGGAGATCGGCGTCTTCGACCTGAGCGGCACCGCGCTGTCTATCGAGGACCTGCCCACGGTCAGCGAGGACACCATCCCGCAGACCATCGCCGCCATCCACACCAAGGTCGGCGCGCTGCTCGACGCCGACCCGGCCATCATCGCCATCGGCATGGCCGTCCCCGGACCGTACCTGCGCGAGGCGGGGTACACCACCGTCGTCTCCTCCATGCAAGGATGGCGCACCATCAACTTCCTCGATGAATTCGGCTCGGCCTTCCGCGTACCGGTGTTCGTCGAGCAGGACGCCCGCGCCGGCGTGCTGGCCC
Source organism: Bifidobacterium sp. UBA4282 (assembly GCF_002394995.1). NCBI lineage: Bacteria > Bacillati > Actinomycetota > Actinomycetes > Bifidobacteriales > Bifidobacteriaceae > Bifidobacterium > Bifidobacterium sp. UBA4282. The sequence continues at coordinate 53,491 of NZ_DGVO01000029.1, read as the reverse complement.
AGCACCTGTTCTCCGACGACGGCCACTGCAACAACCTCGCCTACTACCTGCTCGGCGAAGGCGTCGGGCTCGGGATCATCGACCACGGCAACCTCATCAACGGCGCCCAAGGCACGGCCACCGAACTCGGCCACACCAGCGTGGACGTCAACGGACTGCCCTGCGACTGCGGCAACGTCGGATGCCTGGAACGCTACTGCTCCGCCAACGCCATCCACGAGCGCATCAACGCCGCCGGCATCATCGCCGACAGTCGATCGATGACCCACCGTCAGGCGTGCGACGCCCTGTTCGATCTCGTCGACGACGGCGACCGGCAGGCCACGGCCATCCTCGACGAAGCATGCCGCTACATCGCCTACGGATGCGTGACGATCTGCAACATGTTCAACCCCGAGCGCATCATCCTCGGAGACATCGTCTCCGGGGCTGGGCAACGGCTGCTCGACATCGTGCGCGACATCACCAGCCGCCGTGTCAGCGCCGAGGTCATCGAGGCCACGGACATCCGCCTGTCGCAACTGCCCGCCGACGCCACCGTCGCCGGCGCGGCGGCCGTGGCCATCACCCAGTTCCTCACCACCCCGTCGAGATTCTTCGACATCTCCTGACGGCAGGCGGTCCAAGACGTCAATCGACAACCCAACATATCAATCAAGGAAAGGAATCACCATGACCAAACCCACCGTGCTCTCCCTCGGCGAACTGCTGTGGGACATGCTCCCCACCGGCAAGCGCGCCGGCGGCGCCCCGGTCAACTTCATCTACCACGCCTCCATGAACGGCGCCGAGGGCGTGGCCATCAGCGCCGTGGGCGAGGACGAGCTCGGCGACGAGCTGCTGGCCGCCACCCAGGCCGCCGGCATCAACTCGATGATCCAGCGCAACGCCTGGCCGACCGGCACCGTGGACGTGGCGCTCAAGAACGGCATCCCCGAGTATACAATCGTGAAGAACGTGGCCTGGGACCACATCCTGTACACTCGCCAGCTCATCGAGGTCGTCGGAAGCGCCGACGCGATCTGCTTCGGCACGCTGGGCCTGCGCTCCCCCGAATCGCATGACACCATCATCGAACTGCTCAAGCACGCCAAGCCCGGCACGATGAAGTTCTTCGACATCAACCTGCGCGGCGACCACTATTCCAAGGAGCTGATCGAGGAACTGCTCGGATACGCCACCGTGTTCAAGATCAACGACGACGAACTGTTCCTCCTGCGCGACATGTTCGACATCCGCGGCACCTCCGACGACGAGGCCTGCCGTTGGTTCATCAACGAATACGGCCTCGACTACATCATCCTGACCGGCGGCGCCGCCTTCAGCACCGTCATGTCGAAGACGGGCAAGAGCTCCACGATCTCCACGCCGCGGGTCGAGGTGGCCGACACCGTGGGCGCAGGCGACTCGTTCTCCGGCACCTTCACCGGCAAGCTGCTCAACGGCGCCACGATGGAGGAGGCGCACCGCGCGGCCGTCAACACATCCGCCTTCGTCTGCACGCAGGAAGGTGCCTGGCCCGCCTATCCCGAGGAGGGCATCCCGGACTACTGCAAGATCATCAACGGCGAGTGAGCGTTATGGCCCATATGTCGCATGAGCATAGTGCTTGTGCGACATATGGGCCATTACATGTGCCCTTGGAAGTCCTTTTGTCGCATGGATACGGTGCCTATGCGTCAAAAGGATCTTTATGCACTCGTCATCTGGTCCTTCTGGTGCATGCACACCGTATCCATACACCAGAAGGACCATCTCGTGCTCTCCATCGGATCTTTCCGTCGCGGGCGCACCATGTCCATGCGACGCATGGATCCGTACACCGAGCGAATATCGAGTTGCATTCATCGGGCAACAGGGTTATTGTGGAAAGTCCGGCCGCGCGCCGGCTGGTTTGATAATTCAAAAGGGGCCGATCGGTTTCGACGATGACCTGTTCGCTGCAGGGAAGCGTGCCGAGAATGCGGGGTCCGCTCGTGGATGTCCCCCGCAAAACAATAAGTGCTAAATCTAACCGCACTGAGTTCGCTCTCGCTGCCTGAGCTTCGCGCCAGGATTAATCCAGCGAGCAGCCGCTCCGTCCGTTCTTCTGCGTCTCCGGGAAGAAATCGGGCGTCGTTAAGGAGACTCGCCTCACTCGCCGAGCCGCAGGGCGTCTGAGGGACTTACACTGTGGATAGGCCTGCCACCGGTTGTCCGCGATATAGGTGGAGGCAGAACAATAGCTGAAAAGCCAGCGGACTACGCACGTAGAAGACTGTGGGTACGGTCATCGGACCGGGGTTCGATTCCCCGCGGCTCCACTTGTTCAGGGTTCCGGGCATACGCCTGGAACCCTTTTTTGTTGCTCTCACACCGTCATATCCACCGCACCCGGCATGTCTTAAGCGGTTTAGCATTAACATTGTTAACGTATTAACGCAGTTACCGTCGATGTCGACGGACGCCTGGAAGGACATCGCATATGACCGCCGCCTACGCGCCCGAAGCCTATGTCTTCGGCTCGCCGGAGAACCACGACCTGCTTGAGGCCGAAAGCAACGAACTGCTGCATTTCGGACACCGCTTCCCCGCCCCGAACGGCGGTTCCACCTGGCTGGACGATCGCGGCAACCCCGACCCCTCCCACGGCATCCAGACCTGGATCACCTGCCGCATGGCGCACGTCTACACGCTCGGCGCCATCCACGGCGAGCCAGACGCCGAGGAGCTCGTTGACAAGGCGCTCGACGGCCTGCGCGGGCCGCTGCATGATGATGTGAACGGCGGCTGGTATCCGTCCATCACCGCGGACGGCACCCCCGAGGCGGGCAAGGTCTGCTACACGCACGCCTTCGTCATCCTGGCCGCCACCTCGGCCACGCTGATCGGACGCCCGGGCGCCAAGGAACTGTTCTCCGAAGCGCTCGACACCTACAACGCGCACTTCTGGGACGAGGAGCACGACCTGGCCGTGGACACCTGGAACACCGAGTTCACCGAGCTGGATCCGTACCGCGGCATCAACGCCAACATGCACACCGTCGAGGCGTTCCTGGCCGTGGCGGACGTGACCGGCGACGAGACCTACCGCACCCGCGCCGGCCGCATCATCGACCACGTCGTCGACTGGGCGTCGCACAACTCGTGGCGCATCCCGGAGCACTTCACCGCCGACTGGACCCCGGACCTGGAGTTCAACCGCAGCAAGCCCGACGACCAGTTCAAGCCGTACGGCGCCACGCCCGGCCACGGCATCGAATGGGCCCGCCTGATCACCCAGTTCGCCACCAGCTGCAGCCGCACCGACGAGCAGAAGGCCGCGCTGATCGACGCCGCCGAACACCTGTTCGCTCGCGCGCTCGAGGACGCCTGGAACACCGACGGCACCGTGGGACTGGCCTACACCACCGACTGGAACGGCCGCCCCGTGGTCACCGACCGCATGCACTGGACGCTCGCCGAATCCGTGAACACCTCCGCCGTGCTGGCCACCGTGACCGACAAGCAGGAGTACAAGGATTGGTACGCCACGTTCTGGCGGTACATCGACGAATACCTCATCGACCATGAGCACGGCTCCTGGTTCCACCAGCTGGACAAGGACAACCACGTCATCGGCACCGTGTGGCCCGGCAAGTCCGACCTGTACCACGCGCTGCAGTGCACGTTCATCCCGCGTCTGAATCCGGCCGTCTCCGTGGCCCCCGCCCTGAAGCAGGCCACCGAGACCCGTTAACACGTCCCTCCCTCCTTCCGAAAACAGCGGGCGCCCC
>NZ_DGVO01000029.1:0-49653 GCF_002394995.1 Bifidobacterium sp. UBA4282 | reverse complement strand
CGCCCGCCTTATCCGCGCCGAAGCAGGTATGATGGCCGGTATGAGAGTGGTCATTCAACGCGTGAGTTCGGCGGGTGTGGACGTGGTCGACGCGGCGACCGGCGAACCGGACGCCTCCTTCGAACCGCAGCGAATCGGCCCCGGACTGGTGCTGCTGGTTGCGGTCAGCGATGACGACGGGCCCGAGCAGATTAGCTGGACGGCCCGCAAGATCGCCAATCTGCGGATCTTCGATGACGACGAGGGCAGGATGAACCGCTCGGTGCTCGATGTGGGCGGCGAGGTGCTGTCCATCTCCCAGTTCACGCTGTACGGCGACGTGCGGCGGGGCAACCGTCCGAGTTTCGTGGAGGCCGGGCAGCCCGACCATGCGCGGGACGTCTGGCTGCGCCTCGACGAGGCGTTGCGCGGCCATGGGCTCACTGTCCGGGAGGGCCGGTTCGCCGCCCATATGCGGGTGTCGCTGACCAACGACGGCCCGGTGACCATCCCGCTCGATACGGCGGTGATGGCCCGGCCCCGCTAAGGATTCGGCATCATCCCGCCCCCGCCCCCGGTTTCCTCCGAGGGGCGGGGCACGTCTGCCGGACATGCCCCGCCGAAGCTACTTGATGATGGGACGCAGCGGCGCGGAGACATCCACCTGGTGCTTGTCCCCAATGACGTTGGGGTCGTTGATGATCTTGTCGACCACGGCCTTCTTCAGTTTCAGGTCGGAGGAGTCGCCCCAGACGATGGTGTAGTTGCCGCCATCCAGCACCGTGGTGATCGAATCCTGCGTCTGCGCGCTCACCGAGGAGATACGCTGCCGCATCGACTCGTCCAGTCGTCCCAGGATCGACAGGGTCTCGTGCACCGCCTGGTCGGACAGCCCCTGGTCGACATCGCCGACATCCACCACCGGAATGCCTTCCACCGATACGTTCCCGACGGAATTGAGCACGCGCCCCTTGCTGTCGACCGCGGTCATGGACCCGTCCGAGTCGCGCAGCATGGCGGCGGGCCGCTGGGCCCGGACCGTAACGCGCAGACGGTCGGGGAACTGCTTACTCACCTTGGCCTCGGTGACGCCGGGGATGTCGTCCAGCTGGTCGATGACGTCGTCGCTGGAGACCAGGAGCAGCGATTTGCCGGTCTGTTTGCCGGCGATCTGCATGATCTGCTCCTCGCTGACCCATTCGTTGCCGCCGGACACCTGGATGCCGCCGGTTTCCAGCCGGAACACCGGGGAGAAGAACAGCAGCCAGACCAAGGCGGCCACGGCGGCCAGCGCGGCGGTTACGGCGACCGCCCGCAGGAGAATCACGCGCGCGGTCGCCTTGCGGCGTTCCTTCAGACGGGCGCGGAAATCCACGACCTTCGGACGCGTGACCACGCCGAGCGGCCCGCGGGTCTGGTTCAGCGTCTTGGCGACAAGGTCCTCGCCCTGCAGGCGCCTGACGTCGACGAATTCACCGGGATCGGATTGCCCGCTGCGTTTCGGGGACGACTCCGTCGAGCGCACGGACCGCGCCGAACGAGCGGGCGCCACCGCAGGCTTGCGGTCCGCCGCACCGGAGACGACCCGTCGCCCCGCCATCAGGATTCCATCCCGCCGGCGCGCGCCGACAGTTCATGCAGCAGCACGTCGTCCATCCGGTTGATGTCGCCGGCGCCGACGGTGATCACCACATCCCCCGTCCGAACGGTGTCGAGGATGCGCACGGCGGCCTGCCGCATATCCTCGACGGCGCGGATCCACTCCCCCGCATCCGCGCAACGGTCCGCGCCCGCGGCCTGGACGATGGTCGAGGCCGAGACGTCGGGGAAGTCCTCCTGCTTCTCACGTGCGGGGAAGATGCCGGCCACAATCACGTCGTCGGCCTTCGAGAGCGCTTGTGCGAACTGCGCGGCGAAGATCCGGGTGCGCGAGTACAGGTGCGGCTGGAACAGCACATGGATGCGGGATTGCGGATACCGACGCCGGGCCGCGTCGAGCAGCGCGGCGATCTCGGTGGGATGGTGGGCGTAGTCGTCCACGACGGTGACCCCGTTCACGCACCCGCACACCTGGAAGCGGCGCGCCGCACCCAGGAACGAGGCGGCGGCCTGTGCGGCATGCTCGTACGGCATGCCCAGCATCCCCGCTGCGATGATGGCGGCGGCAGCGTTGCGCGCGTTATGGATACCCGGGATGGACAGTTCCACGGGCACCTCCAGCTCCGCGCCGTCGGCCAGCGCCGGCGGGATGCGCAGCGTGAAGCATTCGCAACCGGTGCGCTCGCGTTCCCGTTCCGATTCGATGCGGACCGCAACCGCACCGTTGAGGTCGCCCAGCGTATCGGGATCCTGGGTGGTGTAGACCACGACCCGTCCGGCGACGTCCGCGCCCACGGCCCGCAGGACCTCCAGACAGCCTTCGTCGTCGGCGCACATGACAACCGCGTCCCTCGCGTGGCCGATGTGGTCGACGAAGGCCCGGTGGTACCGGTCCGCCGTGCCGTAATGGTCCAGATGGTCAGGTTCCGCGTTGGTGACGATGGCGATGGAGGGACGGTACTTGGCGAAACTGCCGTCGGATTCGTCGGCCTCCGCCACCAGCACCACGCCGTGTCCGGCATGGCCGCCGTCACGGTTCGTGCCGTCCGGCGACTGGATGGAACCGCCGATGGCGTAGCTGGGGTCGGCGAGCTCCCCGGTTCCCGCGTTGACCAGGATGTGGGCGAGCAGCGAGCTGGTGGTGGTCTTGCCGTGCGCGCCGGCCACGGTGACGGCCCGTTTGGCGGCCATCAGCAGGGCCAGGATGTCGCTGCGATGCACGATGCGGGCACCGGCCGCATGCGCCGCCACAATCTCCGGATTGTCCGGCTTGATGGCGCTCGAATAGACCACGGTTTCGGCGCCGGCCACGTTCTGCGCGCGCTGCCCGAACTGGACCGTGACGCCCAGCGACTGTAGCCGATCGGTTTTGAGGCTTGGCTCGCGGTCGGATCCGTCGACGACGACGCCCTGCTCGTGCAGCATCTCGGCCAGCACGCTCATGCCGGCGCCGCCGATGCCGATGAAATGTGTCCGACCCAGATCGCCGATCCGCTCGTCGGGTCCGAAGGCCGGACGGGTCGGATCGAGCTCGATGGTTGCCTCGACGGCTGATTGTTCTGACACTGGAAGTCCTTCCTGCACTGTTTCTGGTTCTGCGTTTTCCCCTGCGCTACGCGGCCTGACGCTCCGCCGCCTCCAGCACGCGGCAGGCCATGGTCTCGGCGGCGTCGCGGATGCCGTAACGCCATGCGGCTTCGGCGAATCCGGACAGACGGCCGCTGTCGGCCAGCAATCCCGGCACATGGTCGACCACCCATTCCTTGGTGAATTCGCGGTCGGCCACCATCATGCCGCCTCCCGATTCCACCACGGGCTGCGCGTTGAAACGCTGCTCGCCGTTGCCGATCGGCAGCGGCACGTAGATCGCCGGCAGGCCCAACGCCGTCAGCTCGCTCACCGTGCCCGCGCCGGAACGGCAGATCACCAGGTCGGCGCAGGCGAACGCCAGATCGATGCGTTCCAGATACTCGGCCACATGGTAGTCCCCGTCCCCAGCGTGAGAGGCGTCCAATCCGGTGATGGCCGCATCCCCCGCGCTGACCGAGGCCAGTTCACGCACCTCGTCCGCCTTGCCGTTGCCGGTCAGATGCACGATCTGCGCATGCTGCAGCAACGATGAGGCCGAGGCCGCCACGGCGCGGTTGATGTTGGCGGCGCCCAGCGAGCCGCCGGTCACCACCACCACCGGACGGTTCGCGTCCAGGCCCAGCTGTTCCGCCGCCTGACGGCGGGCGCCCTCACGGTCGGATTCCAGCCGCTCGCACAGCTGCGCGATAGCCGGGCGCAACGGGAGCCCCACCCGTTCGATCACGGCACCCCGACGCGCCTTCAGCCCCGTTCCCTCGTATGCGGTGCCGATGTAGTCGGCCCAACGGGCGCCCAGCTTGTTGGCCATGCCGGCGCGCGCGTTCTGCTCGTGGATCAAGATCGGGATCCGCATGGCATGCGCCGATGCGTACACCGGGGCGGAGGCGTACCCGCCGAAACCCACCACCACCTGGGCCTGATGACGTTCCAGGATCTGCCTGGTCCTGGCCGTCTCCCGCTTCCAAGCCATCGGGAACCGCAACGCGGCCATATTGGGGCGGCGAGGGAACGGCACCTTCTCGATGGTTTCCAGTTCGAATCCCGCCTGCGGGACCAGGTCGCGCTCCAGGCCGACCGCCGTGCCAATCACCGCGATATCCGCCGAAGGGTCCTTGGCCCGGATGGCGTTGGCCACCGCCAGCAGCGGGTTGACATGTCCGGCCGTACCGCCGCCGGCCAATACGATGCGGTGCATTCGATTGCTCATAGCATACGAGCTTAGTCCACGGGCAGGCCCCGGCAAGGCATTCGGCAGCGGTTCCTGCCCGCAATGTCCATGTCCGCGCGTCACGCCTTGACCCGCTCGGCCTTGACCTGCGGATGCTCCCGCATCATGCTCACCGCGGCCCCCGCCGCCGCCAGGCACATAATCAGCGAGGAGCCGCCCGCCGAGACGAACGGCATCGGCACGCCCATGACCGGCAGCAGGCCGACGACCACGGCGATGTTGACCAGCCCCTGCCCCACCAGCCAGGCGGCGATGCAGATCAGCACCATCGAGGCGTACCGGTCCCGCATCTGCAGCGCCATGGCGATCAGGCACCATCCGATGACCACGAACAGCAAGATCACCAGCGCCCCGCCGATGAATCCGGTCTCCTCGCAGATGATCGCGAAGATGAAATCGTTATGGGCGGCGGGCAGGTAGTTCCATTTCTCGCGGGAGTTGCCGATGCCCACGCCGAGCAGTCCCCCCGAGGCGATGGCGTACCGGGCGTGGATGGACTGGTAACACACGTCCTGCGCGTCCGAACCGGTGCAGGCCGTGTAGGCGGCGAGGACTCGGTTCAATCGGTTCGGACTCGAGATCACGAACGCCGCGGCGGCCGCACCGACCACGGCCATGCCGGCGAGCAGCCATTTCAGCGGGAATCCGCCGATCAGGAACGCCACGATGCCGATGGCCACGATGATCATGCCGGTGCCCATATCCTTGCCCAGCATGACCAGTCCCAGGCATACGAAATACACGATCCCGGGAGCCCGATACGCCTTGACGCCCTCGCGCTCATACCGTTTGCGTGCGGCGATCATGGCGGAGGGAAGCCAGATGCACAGCGCGCATTTCATGACCTCGGCGGGTTGCAGCGTGAACACGCCGGGGATGCCGATCCACCCGGTGTTGCCGTATTGGGTGATGCCCAGAGGCGTCAGCGTCAGCGCCTGCAGCACCATCGAAAAGCCCATGCCCGCAATGCCCAGTCGGCGGTAGATCGGGCAATGCACGTGCATGGCGATGAAGGCCATCACCAATCCGATCACGCAATACACGCCCTGGCTGAGCGCCTGCCGCCACGGGGACGCGCCTTGGGAGACCATATCCACGGACGAGCTGGAGAACACCATGATCACGCCGAAGCAGGTGAGCGCGAGCACCGCCACCCGGAAGCCGTGGTAGCACCACAGCGGGTTGAGCAGGCTGCGCCAGCCCGTATACCGCTGGAACCCCTCCGCCGCCTCTCGTTTCCTCGGTTTTCCCGTGCCCTTCGCGCGGTCCGAGGATGCGGAACGAATCTGTCTAGGCTTCGGCATGGGTGCTCACCCATTCCCGAGCCTGCTCGGCGAACCGGTCGCCTCGGTCGGCGTAGGAGACGAACTGGTCCATGGATGCGCAGGCCGGGGCCATCAGCACCACATCACCCGGGGCGGCGTAGGCACCGGCCGCCTCGACGGCACGCCGCATCACGGTCTCGTTGTCCGACGGGTCGATGAGGGTCAGCGGGATATCCGGGGCGCTGGCGGCGAAGGCCTCGGTCATCGGGAGCTGGTCCGCGCCGATGATGACGGCCGCCTTGATACGCGCCGCCTGATCGGCCACCAACTGTTCGAACCTTCCGCCCTTGGCCAGGCCTCCCGCGATCCACACCACGCTCTTGAAACCGAAACTGCCCAGGGACGCCGCGGCCGCGTGGGCGTTGGTCGCCTTGGAATCATCCACGAAACGGATATCGCCTTCGGCGGTGTGCCGGACGGCCACGGTCTGGATGCGGTGGCCTCCGGGGGTGAAGTCGCGCAACGCCTGCACGGCATGATCCAGATCAGCGCCCAATCCCAGCACCAGCGCCAGGGCCGCCAGCGCGTCGGCCAGCAGATGCGGGTATACCGTACCGTCCGGCTCGCACAGGTGCGGGAAGTCGCGGACCTGGGCGATGCGCAGCGCCTGTCCGGCGGGAGTACCCGCCACGCCGCTCATGTCCACAATCCAACCGTCGCTGATGCCGATCTGCCCCTCATCGGGCGCGTGCAGGGTGAACCCCACCATTCGGCATCCGTCGGCCGGCTGCGCCCGCCGGGCCAGTTCGGTGACGCGCGCGTCGTCGGCGTTGTAGACCAGGGCTCGCTTGACGCGGTGATAGACCTTCGCCTTATCGGCGGCGTACCGGTCCATGCCGCCGTGCCAATCCAGATGGTCCGCAGCCAAGTTGGTGATCACCGCGCAGTCCAGTTCCAGCGAATCGGTGAAATGCAGCTGGAACGAGCTTAATTCCACGCACAGCGCATCGTAGGAGGCGTCGACGGCGGCATGCGACACGGCCTTGCCGATGTTGCCCACGGCCGGCGCGTGCCACCCGCAGGCGTTGAGCATCTGCGAGGTCATCTCCGTGGTCGAGGTCTTGCCGTTGGTGCCGGTGATGCCGATCCATGCCGCGGGCGCGCCGGTCCGGTCGCTGTCCACGCGCAGCCGCCAGGCCAACTCCACCTCGCTGATCACCGGGATGGACCGGCGTTGCGCCTCCAGGATGAACGGGGTGCGCGGATTGAACACCGGCGAGGTCACCACCAGGTCGACCCCGGCCCAGTCCACGTCGTCGAACGCATGGACATCCGCCTCGGGCCGATGTTCGTCCACCGTAATCACCCGCGCCACGCGCGGCGCCAGCACCTCGGCCACGCTCCGCCCGGACACGCCCAGACCGGCCACGACCACCGTCATGCCCGACCAATCGTTCCTCTGCATATTCATTGTCCTCCCATGCCCGCGGCCCATTGCACGCACGGGCCTCACACCAGACCGGACCGTGCCACCCAGTCGCCGTAGAACACTACGAGGCCGACCAGCACGAAGATGAGTTCAACCATCCAGAACCGCACCACCACCTTGCCTTCGGTCCAGCCGAGCAGCTCGAAATGGTGGTGGATCGGCGCCATCTTGAACACGCGTTTGTGCGTCAGCTTGAAATAGCCGACCTGGATGACGTCGGACAGGGCTTCGATGACGTACAGACCGCCGACGATGATGGCCAGGAACTCGGTGTGCGTGGCGATGGACATCGCCGCGAACAGCCCGCCCAGAGCCAGCGAGCCGGTGTCCCCCATGAAGATGGTGGCGGGGTTCGAGTTGTACCAGAGGAAACCGAAACAGGCCACCGCGGCGCACAGCGCGATGATGGTCAGGTCCAGCGGGTCGGAGACCGCGTAGGCGAACCCCTCATGGCCAGCTCCCTTGAGATGGTAGCTCTCCCAGAACGCGATCACGCCGTATCCGGCGAATGCGATCATCGACGAGCCGGTGGCCAGCCCATCCAGCCCGTCGGTCAGGTTGACCGCATTCGTCCAGGCGGTCATCAGAAAGTTGACCCAGATGACGAACAGGACGGTCGCCACGATCCTGCCCGCGAATTCGAAGCTGAAGAACGGCTCCTCGATGAAGCTCATGCCCGCCTGGGCGCTGGGGAACCCGGACCGGGTGGGGATGATGAGCGCCAGCACCGCGTACAGGGTGGCGAAGATGAACTGCCCAATGAACTTGCCCGCCACGGACAGGCCTTCGTTCTGCTTCTTGCGCACTTTGGCGAAGTCGTCGATGAAGCCCAGCACGCCCATGGACAGCATGGCGAACAGCACGAGCATGGCCGACAGCGAGAACGCCTCGCCGGATACGATATGCCGGTAGATGGCCGAAGCCAGCCAGCCGCACACGATCGCCAGGTTGATCACCACGCCGCCCAGCGTCGGGGTGCCGCGCTTGACCTGATGCGACTGGGGACCATCCTGCCGGATGTACTGGCCGTAGTGCAGCTTGTGGACCAGCCTGATCAGCAGCGGCGTGCCGACGATCGTCACTACCAGTGAGACCAGAATTCCGATAATGAGTGCAATCACCTGCGGTACTCCATTCGCGTCATATTCCCTTTCCCGGTCCGTCCGACCGCTATGCGGTCCAGCGTTCGGCCAACGCGCTCAACCCGGAGACGTGCGACCCCTTGAGCAGCACCACGGCATTCCCGTGCTCCCGCGCCAGACGAACGACCGCGGCATCGGCCTGATCGGCGTCATGCACCCAGTCTATCGACGGGTGCGCCGGGGTCGTGCCCGTTTGCGCGCGCTTTGCCCCCTGTGCGACCGCTTCGGCCAGCGCGTCGAGATGCGCGCCGGCGGTGCCGCCGACGGCCACGACGGCGTCCACGCCGCACCGGGCGGCGTATTCGCCCACGCCGCGATGCAGCTCCAGATCGTTCGCGCCCAGCTCCAGCATGGCCCCCAGCACGGCCACACGGTACGGCGCGGTCTGTTCCCCGGCACCCCACGCCATCAGGCCGTCCAGACCCGCGCGCATCGAATCGGGGTTCGCGTTGAACGAGTCGTCGATCAGGGTGAAGGAGGCACCGCTGCGCTCGACGGTCGACACCGCCATGCGATGGGGGCTGATGCGCGTCAGGCCCTCCAGTACCTCGTCGATGCGAGCCGGCGGCATGCCCAGTCGGAATGCCACGCTGGCCGCCGCCAACGCGTTCATGACGTTGTGGCGTCCGCAGATGCCCAAGCGCACCGCCGTGGCGGCGCCATCGGGCGTGGACAACGTGAAGCGGGGACGGTCCAAGGCATCGGTGCCGATGTCACGCGCCGAGCAGCCGGAGGCCAGGGCCCGCTCGTCCTGCACGCCGAACCACAGCACCTCTCCCGGCGCCTGGGCGCTCATGGAGGCCACGCGCTCATCATCGGCATTGAGGATGGCCACGCCGCCGTCGGCCAGGCCGCGCACGATTTCGCTCTTGGCCTGCACGATGCGTTCCACCGAGCCGAACTCGCCCAGATGGGCCACGCCGACCTTCAGCACCACGGCGATGTCCGGAGGCGCGATGGTGGTCAGTCGGGCGATCTCCCCGACGTGATTGGCGCCCATCTCCGCCACCAGGTACCTGGTGTCCGGGCCGACCTTCAACGCGGTCAACGGCAGGCCGATCTCATTGTTGAACGAGCCGACGGGGGCGACCGTCTCCCCCATCGATCCAAGCAGCGCGGCCAGCATGTCCTTGGTGGTGGTCTTGCCCACCGAGCCGGTGATGCCGACGATGGTGAACGGCGTGTCCAGTGCGCGGCGACGTTCGATGTTGTGCTGCGCCAAGGCTCCCAGGGCGGCCACCGTGTCCGGCACGACGATCTGCGCCATCGGGGCGTCCACCTGATGCGCCACCAACGCCACGGCGGCGCCGCTCTGTGCGGCGCGCCCCACGAAGTCATGGCCGTCCACCCGTTCGCCGGCGATGGCAACGAAGACGCCCGCTTCACCGACCTCGCGGGAATCGGTGACGGCACTGGTCGCCATGGTCTGCGGCGTGGCGGCAACGCCCTCCGGGATGACCAGCCCGCCGCCGACCGTCTCGGCGATCTCGGACAGCGTCATCGGCATCATCGTGGATTCCACAGCCATATTCGTTCCTCTCCTTCAGGACAGTTCCCTGGACACACGCAACGCGCTCCTGATATTCGCACGGCGCACACCGGCCGCCATGGCCATGGCGATGGCCAATGACAGCACCTCCCACGACCCGCCGTGCTCGCCCTCGTCGGCCTGACGCGCCAACGCATCGGACTCGGCGGTTCTGCCCACCGCCTTGCCGCGCTCGTCCATCACGCAACCGTACCGGTCGCACGCCGTCGCGCAGGCCTCGCGCAGACGGGAGTCGGGCACGTCATCGACGCCGAACACGTCCAAACCCACCGCATGCAGCGCGCCGTGCCGCAACGTCCGCTCGTCCATGGACACGATCACGGCGTTCGCGCCATCCTCCGCACACACCGACAGCACACGCTGCACATCCAGAACCCCCAACGGATACTGCAACCCGATGTACTGCTCCAACGACTGCGTATCCGCCGCGCTGATCACGCCGACCGGATTGCCGAGCACATGCAGGAATTCGGACAGCTGCTCCACCTGCCGTTGCACCTGCCCGGCCTCCTCGCCGTAGCAGGCGAACATCGCCAATGTTTTGGCGCCCGTCAGTTCCTGGGCCATCGCGGCCAGGCGCGCGTCATCGCACTCCCCCAGCACCAGCGGCATCGACAACCTGTCGACCGCCCCGCGCAACGCCTGCGGGACCAAGGCCGCATACGCGCCGCGCATGGCGGCGTGCTCCAGCCGCTCCATATTCACCGACCCCGCAGGCACATACAGCGAGCCGGGAATCACCGAATCGACATCATCCGCCAGCGAGGTCACCGTCACGCCCTCCGCGGACGGCGGCACCAGCTCATATCCGTACCGGGAAGCCAAGGTCCCCAACGTCATCCGGCATGCACCGGAACCGCTCACCACACTCATCGGCCCAGCCTTTCCTCCAGCGAATTCACCAATCCACCGGAATAGCATCGGTACGCGGAGACGAGGGGGCCACCTCATATTTCTGCATAAGGAATTCACCAATCCTGGCGAACAGCGGGCCGGCGGTCAGACCGCCGAATCCGCCCTTCTGCGGGTCCTTGATCACCACGGTGACCACAAAGCGGGGGTTGTCGGCGGGGATGATGCCGGACCAGTCGCACACGATCGAGGTCAGACGGCCGTCCGCGCCGGCGACCTCGGCGGTGCCTGTCTTCGAGGCCACGCGGTAGCCGTCCACCTTGGCCACGTTGTCGTATTCCTCGGCCACCGACTCCATGGCGTTGAGCACATCCGCCGCCACCTGCTCGTCGACCACGCGCACGGCGTCCCCGTGTTCCTCGGAGGTGACGCGTCCCTGCGCATCGGTCACCGACTTGATCAGCGACTGCTGGTGCCGCACGCCCTTGTTCGCGATGGTGGCCACCACATTGGTCAGCTGCAGCGCGTTCACCGTGTACCCCTGGCCGAACAGCACCGTGTCCCGGGTACGGCCGTCCCAGACGTCGGCGCCGGCCAGCATGCCGTCGGATTCGCCGGGCAGGTCCAGCCCGGTGGACTGTCCGATGCCGAACTTGGTCAGGAACTCGTAGCGCTGCTCGTTGGTGTAGTTCTCCGCCGCCATCACCATGCCGACGTTCGAGGAGTTCTGCAGGATGCCCGCCAGCGTCCAATGCTCGCTGCCATGATTGGTGGCGTCGTGGAACTCCTGGCCGTTCTTGGTCATGCTGTACGGCACCGTGAACTGGTCGGTGGCCTTGTGCAGACCGGTCTGCAGCAGTCCGGCCATGGTGATGACCTTGCCGATCGACCCGGGCTCGAAGGTCTCGCTCACCGCCTGGGAGACGTTGAGTTTGGCGTCGTCGCTGCCCGCCTCGATCTCGTCGGTGTCCTCCAGGGCGATGATCTCGTTGGTCTGCAGATCCTGTACCACGCCGATGGCCCAGGCCGCGCCGAACTCCTCCCTGCCTTCCTGCAGCACCTTCTTGACGTACCAGTTCACGTCCTGGTCGATCGTCAACGTCACGTCGCTGCCGTCCACGGCCGCCTCGGAGTCGGTCATCGTGCCCGGGATCTGCTCGCCGCCGTTGCCCTGCTGATACACCTCGTATCCGTCGGTGCCGGTCAGCTCGTCGTTCATCATCTGCTCGATGCCGTTGACGCCGTTGCCCTCATCGTCCACACCGCCCAGCAACGCGCCCAGCTGGGTGCCCGTGGAGTAGATGCGATCGCTGCTCAGCTCGCACCACACCACGCCGGCCAGATGCAGGTCGTCGATCTTGCGCTTGAGCTCGGGGGTGATGTCCCGCTGGATCACCTGATAGCGGTTGACGCCATCGAGCTTGGCGCCGAGTTCCATGGCGTTCACACCGTCCAGCACCGTGGCCAGCAGACGCGCCACGGCGGCCGCGCCGGTGGCGCCGACGGGCTGGTCGTCGATCTGGTGGCAGTACCCCAGCGACTTGGCCTGGTTCGACCCGCAGGCCACCGGTTCGAACAGCGAGGCCGCGTAGGGGTCGGCGAGCAGCGTGTAGCGCTCCACGCTCTGGGCGAGCACGTTGCCGTTGGTATCCAGGATCCGCCCGCGCTTGGCGCTGATCGGCACCGTGGTGGTGCGGCTCTGGGTGGCCGCCTGCGCGGTGGAACGACCGTCCAGCAGCTGGATGCCGATCAGCCGCCCGAGGCATGCCACGGCCATGAACGCCAGAATGACACCGATGGCCATGCACCGCTTGGCGAACCCGCTATACCTGCCGGCCCTCATCTGTCCGCGTCTCATTGCGTTCCACCTTCACTGGGTTGATATCCGTTCAGATCGATGGAGATGGATCCCTCCTGCGGGACCATGCCCATCTCCTGCGCACGTTCCGGCAATGACGCCTTCAGCATGTCCAGCTGCGTCTGGCGCTCCTCCACGTCCTGGCTCAACCGCTCGATCCGCGTCTGCACCTGGCTGGATTCGAAGGAGATCTCGACCATCTGCGTGCGCAGGGCCAACGCCCCCAGCAGGGTGCCAACCAGGAACACGATGGCGATGGTGATATGCAGCAGCGGCGTGGTCTTCGTTCTGGTCCACTCCAGCAGACGTTTGAAACCGCGCGCCGCCGAGCCGGCCCCGGCCCGCTGCCCGTTGACCACGTGCAGTTGCGGACGCGACTGCGGCGTGCCGTCCCGGTCCGGGCGTCCCGCGGGCGCCGCCGAGGAATGCACGCTTCGTGCCTGTGCAGCCATCATCGTCCCCCTTCGTAGTATCGCGGCTCCGCGGCGGACGCGAAGGTGCGTCGCCATCGCTGCGGAATCGGTCGCGTCAGTTCCACGCCCCGCAACCGCACGGATGCGGAACGCGGGTTATGTGCGATCTCCCCTTCATCGGCCTTGACCGCGCCTCGGGTCAGATCCCTGAAGAACGGCTGGGCGTCGGGAGGGATGACCGGCAGGCCCGGCGGCACATCGGCCACCAGTCCCTGCGCCATGAACGTCTTGACGGTTTTGTCCTCCAGCGAATGGTACGACTCCACCACCAGACGGCCGCCCACGGCCAGCCGGTTCGCGGCCTGCGGCAGCGTGGACGCCAGCTTGTCCAGCTCGCCGTTCACCTCGATGCGCAACGCCTGGAACACCCGCTTGGCCGGATTGCCCGCGGGCCGATGCGCCTGCGGGATCACCTCGTCCACCAACGCGCTCAACTGCGCCGATGTGCGCAACGGCTCCCTGTCCCGCCGCTGGACGATCCGCCTGGCGATCTGCCGGGCGTACCGCTCCTCGCCATACGTTCTGAAGATCCGCGTCAACGCCGGCTCGTCATACTCCGCGAGCACGCGTTCGGCCGTCAACGGCTGCGACACGTCCATCCTCATATCCAACGGCGCATCGTGGCTGTACGAGAACCCTCGCTCCGTCTCGTCGATCTGCAGGCTCGACAGCCCCAAGTCCATGAACACGGCGTCCACACGCTTCACGCCGACGTCGTCCAGCACCTGCGAGAACGCATCGAACGCGGCATGCACCGGGGTGAACCGGTCCGCCAGCCCCTCCGAGCGCACGCGTTCGGTGGCCATCGCCAACGCCTCGGCGTCCCGGTCGATGCCGATCAGGCGCACCTGCGGCGCGGCCTTGAGGAACGCGATGGTATGTCCGGCCAGCCCGAGCGTGCAGTCCACGGCCACGGCGCCGTCATGGTCCAGCGCCGGCGCGACCAGCTCGACGCAGCGTTCGAGCAGCACGGGTTGATGGATGGTTGCATAGTCGTTCATCAGAATTCCACCGCCGGTAGTACGTCGTTCTCGATATCGGAGTAGCGCTGCTCCTTCTCCGCCAGGTACGTCTGCCACGCCTCACGGTTCCAGATCTCGGCACGCGTGCCCACGCCAATCACCACAATGTCCTCCCCCAGATCCGCATAATCCCGCAGAATCTGCGGCACCAGCACACGGCCTTGCTTGTCGGGCACCTGGTCGGATGCGCCCGATAGGAACACACGCAGGTAGTCGCGGGTGTCCTTGTCCCCCACCGAAGCGCGCTGGATCTGCATGGCCATATGCCGGAACTGGCTGATCGGCAGCAGATACACGCACCGCTCCTGCCCTCGGGCCAACACCACACCACGGCCGAGCATGGAACGGAACTTGGCCGGCAGCGCCATGCGTCCCTTCGCATCGATCTTCGGCGTGAACGTGCCCAGCAGCAACGGCGGCAGTTGCAGCATATCCATGTCATCACCGCCTGCGGGAGGTTGCTGCTGTGCAAAGACGTCGTCATTCACAGCCCCACCTCCTTCAGCCTGGCATTGGGTACACTCCGACCTGGGTCGCTTCACCACTTTACCCCACGACTTTCCACAAAACCCCACTTATCCACAAAACACTTACCCTTTTCCGATGGTTTTCCCACTTGAGGACGCATATCGGCGAGACAGACGCCGCGGCGGGCCGCCTCACAGGCGTCACCCGCCGCAATCCGGACGATTCGTAGCGGCCTTGCGGTACATTGGATTGCCTGAGTTTTCGGAGGAAGGGACAGTACATATGCCGGGTTACGCCGAACAGTTGCAGGAGGAGCAGCACACCGTCGACCGCGCCTACGGTCGCCTCGACGCCCTGCGCGCGCAGGCTCGCGCACGGCTCGACGCCGTCAGGGCCGCCGGTTCGCACGGCTCCCCCACCCAGCGCACCGAACGCGATTCGTTCGCCACCATGTACGAGGACCGTCTGACGCAGCTGCGCGCCGTGGAGGACCGCCTGATCTTCGGCCGGCTCGACAACACCGCCGGCGAGCGCCGCTACATCGGGCGCATCGGCCTGTCCAGCGAGACGCATGAGCCGATCCTGACGGATTGGCGAGCGGAGGCCGCCCGCCCGTTCTATGAGGCGACCCCCTCGCACCACGGCGACATCGTCATGCGTCGCCATATCACGCTGAACTTCCGCGAGGTGGTGGGCGTGGAGGATGAGGTGCTCGACGTGCATTCCGAGCAGGTCGGCAAGGCCTCGTCCGCCGGCACGCTGACCGGCGAGGGCGCGCTGCTGGCCTCGCTGAGCTCGCGGCGCACCGGCAAGATGACCGATATCGTGGCCACCATCCAGGCCGAACAGGACCGCATCATCCGCTCCGACCTCGGCCATGCCGTCGTCGTCCAGGGCGGCCCGGGCACCGGCAAGACCGCGGTGGCGCTGCATCGCGCCGCCTACCTGCTGTACACCCACCGCAGCATGCTCGACCGCTCCGGCGTGCTGGTCATCGGCCCCAGCTCGGCGTTCCTGCACTACATCGATCAGGTCCTGCCCTCGCTCGGCGAGACCGGCGTGGTCAGCCGCACCATCGCCGACCTGATCCCCGGATTCAACGCCACCGCCACCGATACGCCCCGGGCCGCCCAGCTCAAGGGCGAGCAGCGCATGGCCAAGGCCATCGCCAACGCCGTCGCCGCGCGCGAACGCGTGCCCCGCACCCTGCCGGTGGTCCGCATCAACGGGTTCGCGGTCGCCATGAAGCCCTCCGATGTCGAACAGGCCATCGCTGACGCGCGGCGCACACGCCAGCCGCATAACAAGGCGCGCGAGACCTTCGTCCGCAGCATGCTGGAGGCCCTGCGCGCCCGGTACGTCGAACAGCTCGACTACACCCCGGAGCAGCCGGAGCTCGCCGACGTCATGCAGCAGCTGCGCATGAACGACACCGTCAGGCACACGTTGAATCTGGCCTGGCTGCCGATGACCGGCCCGTGGCTGATCGACCAGCTGTTCTCCAAGCCGGCTCAGCTGCGACGGTTCGCCCCGTGGCTGTCCGATGACGACATCGCCGCGCTGACCCGGGACAAGGGCGCCGCGTTGACCCAGTCGGACATCCCACTGCTGGACGAGGCCATGGAGCTGCTCGGCCCCGACCCGCGCGCGGCGGCCCGCAAGGCGGCCGCCGACGCCCAGCGCGCCGAGGAGGAGCAGTACGCGCGGGACACCTTGGCTCAGGCCGGCATCGGCTCCGGCATCGTGACCTCGCAGATGCTCGTCGACCAGATCAACGGCATGGATGCGGAGCTCACCGCACAGCGCGCCGCGGCCGACCGCGAATGGACGTACGGGCACATCGTGGTGGATGAGGCACAGGAGCTCACCGCGATGGACTGGCGTATGCTGATCCGCCGCTGCCCTTCGCGCTCGTTCACGATCGTGGGCGATGTGGCGCAGACCTCGGCGCTGGGCGGCACACGCGCCTGGCGGCACACGATGGACCGGCTCTTCGGCGAGGACAACTGGGACCTCAACGAGCTGACGATCAACTACCGCAACCCGCAGGAGGTTTCGGACCTGGCGTCTCGGTTCGCCCGTTCCGAAGGCCTGTACATCTCCACGGTGAACGCGGTGCGCACGATGCCCGACTCGGTCGAGCGGCTGACCATGCCGACCGAAGCCGAGCTGCATGCCGCCGTGGCGCAGCAGGTGGTGGCACTGGCCGACCGCTTCGTCTCGTCGGACGGCACGGGCCGGGTGGCGGTTATCGTGCCGCAGGCGCAGCTCGCCGCGTTCCGCCAGACGGTGCGGATGGCGCTGCAGGAGGCGTTCAGCGAGCAGGAGTTCGCCCGTCTTGATGCGCAGAACGCGTGGGACGAGCAGGTGTGCGTCTGCACCACACAGGACGTCAAGGGTCTGGAATACGACGCGGTTATGGTGGTCCAACCCGCGGCGATCGACCAGGAGGCCCCCTCGCGCCTGACCGCGGCGGCCGACCTGTATGTGGCGATGACCCGGCCGACCCAGCGTCTGCTTATACTGCGGACAAACGCGGACGAATCCGAGCTGCCGCTATAGCATGGGGTTATGCCTCAAGCACTGTTATTGGAGAATATTCATCCGTTCGCGGCCGAGTCCCTACGCAAGCACGGGTTCGACGTCGTCACGCTCAAGGGCGCACTGAACGAGGACGAGCTGATCGACGCGCTGGACGGCGTGGATCTGCTCGGCATCCGCTCCAAGACCTCGGTGACGCGCAAGGTCATCGACGCCCGCCCCGGGCTTTCGGCCGTCGGCTGCTTCTGCATCGGCACCAACCAGGTCGATCTGGAGTATGCGGGCACGCACGGCGTGGCCGTGTTCAACGCGCCGTATTCGAACACGCGTTCCGTGGTCGAGCTGGTGATCTGCGACATCATCTGCCTGATGCGGCGCGTACCCGCCCACACCCATCATCTCAAGCACGGGCTGTGGGACAAGTCGGCGTCCGGATCGCATGAGGTGCGGGGCAAGACGCTGGGCATCATCGGCTACGGCAACATCGGCGCACAGCTGTCGGTGCTGGCCGAAGCGCTGGGCATGCGCGTGGTGTTCTATGACATTGACGAGAAGCTGGCGTTGGGCAACGCCCACCGCTGCGACACCCTGGAGAAATTGCTCGAACAGTCCGATGCGGTCACGTTGCATGTGGACGGGCGCAAGTCGAACATCGGGTTCTTCGGCGAGGACCAGTTCGCCGCCATGAAGCAGGACGCGATCTTCATCAACTGCTCCCGGGGATTCGTGGCCGACCTCGACGCGCTGAAGCGACATCTGGATTCGGGACATCTGTCCGGCGCCGCGGTGGATGTGTGGCCGGTGGAGCCCAAGAAGACCGGAGACCCGTTCCTCACGCCGCTGGCCGATATGGACAATATGGTGCTGACGCCGCATATCGGCGGCTCCACGCTGGAGGCCCAGGAATCCATCGGTCATTTCGTGACGCAGCGGCTTGAGGATTACTGGACCAAGGGGGCCACGTCACTGTCGGTGAATTTCCCGCAGCTGGCCCTCGGCGACTGCGCCGGTGCAGCCCGCATCATCCACCTGCATGCCAACCTGCCCGGCGTGCTGGCCGATATGAACAACGTGCTCGGCGACGCGAACATCAACATCTCCGCGCAGTCGCTCGGCACGCAGGGCTCGCTGGGCTATGTGGTCACCGATGTGTCGCAGGTGCCGGACGACGCGACGATGGACGCCATCGCGGCGATTGAGGGCACGATTCGCACACGCGTGATCCGCTGATCGCTGCCGGCGATCGGCGTTTATTCGGCCTGACGCGCCTTCAACTGATCGATGGCCTGCTGGAAATCCTCCAGGCCATCGAAATTCTGATAGACGCTGGCGAACCGCAGGTACGCCACAACGTCGAGTTCGCGTAGCGGTTCCAGGATCGCACGGCCCACATCCTCGGACCTGACCTGGGCCAGCCCCCTGGAGCGCAGGTCCTCCTCCACACGTTGCCCCAATGCCTTGAGATCGTCCTCGTTGATCGGGCGCCCCTGACAGGCCTTGCGCACGCCGGAGATGACCTTGTTGCGGTCGAATGGCTCCACATTGCCGGAATTCTTCAATACCAGCAACATGGTGGATTCGACGGTGGTGAACCGCTTCCCGCAATGCGTGCATTCACGACGGCGGCGAATCGAGTGGCCGTCATCGCTGATACGCGTATCGACGACCTTCGTATCGGGGTTTTGGCAAAACGGACAGTGCATGGCCTCAAGAATACCCCGAACGGGTGGATTCCACGCGTGTCGCTATGCCAATGGCACCACGATGCGCTGCCCTGTCTGCAACGCGGACGACGGGAGGTTGTTCAGCGCCTTCAGCTGTTCCACCGTTTCCGACACGTCGCCGCCTTCCGGCGTGATCGATGAGGCATAGACCCACAGCGTATCCCCCGGACGAACCGTGTACGTCGTCACCTGCATGGCGCCCAAGTCCGACCGCGCGTCCCGTGCGCCGATCATGCCGAGGCAGCCCCATGCCAGAAGAGCGGACAGTACCACCGCAATCACGCGTCCGCGCACCGTCAACCGCCCATGCCGCGTAGCCACAGCGCCACGCGTATGATGTTCCGCCCTCACAGTGGCACGACGCCCCGCCGCAGCATTGGTGTCCGCAATCCTTGTTTCGATCACCATGGCTACCACCATTCCTTTCGAACATGCGTTCTATCGAACATCTGTTCTGATTCTCGCACAGATGTTCGACAATCACAACTCGCAAACTCGAACAGATGTTTGATTTCACATGGTTTTCACGTTATGCTGGAAACAACCGCAACGAAAGGAGCAGCCATGGGCACCGCCCCCTCCACCCCGAAACCCCCTGCGCCCGAGTCAGGCAGCGCACAGCTGACCGACCGCCAGCGCAAGGTGCTGGACGCCATCAAGGCGCATGTCGCCGCCCACGGCTTCGCCCCATCCTTTCGGGAGATCGGCGAGGCATCCGGACTGAAAAGCCCCTCGTCGGTGAAGCATCAGCTCCAGGTGCTCGCCGACAAGGGCCTTATCCGCATGAACGCCAACAAGGGCCGCGCCATCGAACTGGTCGAGGAGGAGTCCCCCACACCGACGGCCACCATCGTGCCGTTCCCGCTGCCGCAGGACAACCCGGAATCCATCACGGCGTCGCGCGACGTGCCGCTGGTCGGACGCATCGCCGCAGGTGTGCCCATCACCGCGGAACAGCATGTCGACGACGTCATGCGACTGCCCGAACGCCTGACCGGCACCGGCAACCTGTTCATGCTGGAGGTGCACGGCGATTCGATGGTGGACGCCGCGATCTGCGACGGCGACTTCGTGGTCATTCGCGAACAGAACACGGCCCAGAACGGAGACATCGTCGCGGCGCTGCTGGACGACGAGGCCACCGTCAAGACCTTCCGCAAGGATAACGGCCACATCTGGCTCATCCCGCACAACCCCGCCTACTCCCCCATCGACGGCACCCACGCCCAGATCATGGGCAAGGTCGTCACCGTGTTGCGCAAACTGTAGGCGCAGCCGACGGCCCGCATGAGCATTGAGCGACCATACGGGCCACGCGCGTATCGCAAGCTGCCCGATCGCCTTGCAGACTACGTGTGCAGCTGTTCGGCGCTCGGGGAATCGTACCCCTCCGGCTCCAACTGGAAGGTCGTATGCCCGATCGACACCGGGAAATGTTCGCGCAGGCAATCCTGCATCCGCGCCAACACGTCGCCGGCCTGCCGCATCGTCACATCGCGGTCCACCACCACATGCGCTGTCAGGATCGGCATGCCGGTCGCCACGGTGCTGGCGTGCAGGTCATGCACGGCCACCACATGCGGCACCCCCTCCAGATGACGGCGCACCTCATCCAGATCCAGCCCCTCGGGCGTCTCCTCCAGCAGCACGCGGCCGGCCGAAATCAGCAGCCGTACGGCGCGGGGAATCATCAGCAACGCGATCAGACCACCGGCCACCGCATCGAACCCGGACCAGCCGGTCACCATCATCACCACGGCGGATACCACCACGGCCACGGAACCCAACGCATCGTTGAGCACCTCCAGGAACGCCGCCTTCATGTTCATATTGTCCTTGCGGTTCGCCGCCAAAACCAGCATCGACCCGCAGTTGGCCGCCAAGCCGAGAATGCCGAAGCACAGCAACAGGCGCACATCGTGCACATCCTCGCTGCGTCCGCCGAACAGGCGCATGCCGGCCTCCACCAACGCATACACCCCTACGAACAGCAGCACCGTGGCGCCCTCGGCCGCCGTGATGACCTCCAGTCTGGACCAACCCCACGTGCGCGTGCCATTCGGCCGGCGGCGCATCAGCACTGCGGTGAGCGCCGATGCCGCCAGCACGGACATGTCGGTGAGCATGTGGCCTGCGTCCACCAGCAACGCCAACGACCCGGTGACGATCGCGCCGACCACCTCCGCCACGAACACCGATCCGGTCAGCGCCAGCGTCGCCACCAGACGGCGCTGATGCCCTCTCCCGTCAGGCGAGACCCCATCGGGCACGCTTCCACTTCCATGCACATGCGCCATTCCCGTTCCTCCAATCCGTCTCCCACCATAGACGGCTTTATTGAGAATTGCAATATATCAATAAAGGTTTTCGTTGATATAAAGCCAATTCAATATGCTTATCATTCTCAATAAGCAGATCACAGGACGGTATGCGCCCCACCCCCGCGGACATGCCGCCGCATAGCGGGGCTGACGGCATGCAACCCGAGCCTCGCCCGGTACGCCCATGCCTCAACGCGGAAAGCCCCGACATTTGTCGGGGCTTTCTCGGGAAACGGATAACGGCGGACGGCCTGTCAGAAGCCGAACTTGGCCGCGGTCTCCTTCAGCGTCTCGGCGGAGCGCTTCAGCGCGGCGAGCTCGCGGTCGGACACCGGGGTGTTGATGCGCGAGTCCACGCCCTGGCGGTTGATCAGGGTCGGCACGGACATGCACACATCGGAGATGCCGTGGAAGTCGTCCAGCATCGAGCTGACCGGCAGGATGCGGTTCGCGTCATGCAGCACGGCCTCGATGATGTCCACGCCGGACATGGCGATGGCGTAGTTGGTCGCGCCCTTGCCTTGGATGATGCGGTAGGCCGCGTTCTTGACCTCCTGATGAATCTCCTCGCGCTTGTCGGCGTCGAGCGCCTCATGGCCGGGCAGCGGCTTCCAATCACACATCGGCACGCCGCCGATGGTGGCGGACGCCCACAGCGGAACCTCGGAATCACCGTGCTCGCCGGCGATGTAGGCGTGCACGTTCTTGACGTTGACGCCGGTCTGCTGCGCGATCAGGAAGCGCAGACGGGCGGAGTCCAGATTGGTGCCGGAGCCGAACATCTGATTGGACGGCAGGCCGGACAGCTTGAGCGAGACATGGGTGACGACGTCCACCGGGTTGGTGATAAGCATGTAGATGGCGTTAGGCGCCACGTTCACCACGCTCGGGATGATGGACTTCATGATGTTGATGGTTGCGCCGGCAAGATCGAGACGGGTCTGTCCGGGCTTCTGACGGGCGCCTGCCGTGATGACGACCATGTCGGCGTCACGACAGATCTCCACGTCGTCGGAACCCTGCAGGGAGACGGTCGGGAAGAAGCTGGAGCCGTGCTGCATATCGAGTACCTCGGCCTCGACGCGGTCCTTGGCGATGTCCTCGAGGACGATCTCTCGAGCCACACCGCGCTGGGCGGCGGCGAAGGCCAGCGTGGAGCCGACGGCTCCGGCACCGATAATGGCGAGCTTTGTGGGCTTAATGGGGGAATCCACCATGTTGTTGACCTCTCTTAGCGGAATGCAAACCCCCGGGGAGCGCCCGGGTTTCTTCTTGACAACACTGCTACTTTATCCACACTATGTGACGTTTCAAAAACGACATACGATACCACGGATTGTGATGTTGCTCACGTTCGCAGGCATAATTGGCACGTTCCCGCGCATAACGGGCACCCCCCCCCACCCATGCGGCCGCACGTCAGCCGATCGACCGCTCCACGATCTGCGCGGCCAGCACGCCGTCGACCTCGGCCTCAAGCATGACACCGTCGCCGCGGTATTCCACGCTTTCGACCTTGCCGTATTCCCTCACCCGGGACAGCAGCGAGCCTGCCGTATACGGCAGAAGCGCGGAAACATGCACGTTCGGCGTCGGCAGCATCGACTCGACCTGCGCCCGCAACGCCTCGATGCCCTCCCCCGTGGCCGCGGAGACGATATGCGCCTCGGGCGCAAGCGCGGCGATGCGTTCGCGCGCGGCCTCGTCCATCATGTCGGCCTTGTTGAACGCAATGATGACGGGGATGTCCCCCACACCTTCGATGTCGGAGAGCACCTCGTTGACCGCGTCGATCTGCGAGAACGGGTCGGGATGCGAGCCGTCCACGACATGGAGGATCAGATCGGCCTCGCCGACCTCCTCCAACGTAGACTTGAACGCCTCGATGAGCTGAGTGGGCAGCCGGCGCACGAACCCGACCGTATCCACATAGGCGTAGAGACGGCCGTCCTTGGCCCGCGCCCGACGCACGGCCGTGTCCAGGGTGGCGAACAGCGCGTTCTCCACAAGTTCCGCGGACCCGGTCAGACGGTTCGTCAACGACGATTTCCCGGCGTTCGTATACCCGACGACAGCGACCGTGGGCAGTCCGAACCGACGGCGGGACCCGCGCTTGACGTCGCGCGTCGGGGCCATCTGGGCGATCTGCTTGCGCAGCCGGGCGATGCGGTTGCGAATCACACGGCGGTCCATCTCGATCTTCGTCTCACCCGGGCCACGGGAGCCGATGCCGCCGTCGGCGCCCGCCGCCCGTCCACCGGCCTGCCGGGACAGCGAGGCGCCCCAGCCGCGCAGTCGCGGCAGCATGTACTGCAACTGGGCGAGCTCCACCTGCGCCTTGCCCTCACGGCTGGTGGCGTGCTGGGCGAAGATGTCGAGGATCACGGCGGTGCGGTCCACCACCTTGACCTTGGTGACGTCCTCCAACGCGCGGCGCTGGCTCGGCGGCAGGTCGTCGTCCACGATGATGGTGTCGGCCTCCTCGCGCGCCACGATGCCCGCGATCTCCTTGGCCTTGCCGGAACCGACGTACGTGGCCGCATCGGGGCGGTACCGGTGCTGCAACAGACCGTCGCAGACCTCGGCGCCCGCGGTTTCGGCGAGCGCGGCGAGCTCACGCAGCGACTCCTCGGCCTGGGCCTGCGTGGTGACGGCGCTCGACCAGACGCCGACCAAGACCACGCGTTCCAACCGCACCTTGCGGTATTCGACCTCGGTGACATCCTGCATCTCACCCAGGCCGACGACGTGCCTCAGGGCGTTGCGCCCCTCGCGCTCCTCCCACAGCTCGTCGGAGTCAGCGGCGACCCCCGAGCCGCGCCGGTCGTCGTCGAGCAGTACCTCCGATTGTTCGGACAGCACGTCGCGGCGCGCGTCGGGACGCCCGTCTTCCGCGGGCGCCTGGCCGCCGTCGATCATCGCTTCGTTGAGTTCAGTCAAACATCCACCCATCGTCGTCGAGTCATGGTTCAGGTCAACGCCCCATTATCCGTATTCACGCCGACAACATCGGGGCCGTGCACGGCGACGGCCCGCACGCCACCGCCACCGCCGCCGGCCGTGCAACCCGGCGCCCGCCGATGCGCCCTCCCCTCACCGGCGTACAATCAGCTAGACGGATGTCCGGGCCGGCATCGCCCACGACACGACAAGGATGGATCGACGACAATGAGCGAACAGTACTTCTCGGCGGCACCCGCCTCGCAGGATGCGCGCCGCATGCTGCATGTGACGCTGCGCGGGTTCGAAGCCGCCATGGAAACCTCGAACGGCGTGTTCTCCGGCTCCCGGCTTGATCTGGGGACCTCGGTGCTGCTGCGCCACGCCCCCGAGCTGCCCGAACACGGCACGTTCCTGGATCTGGGCTGCGGCTGGGGCCCCGTGGCGGTTGCGATGGCCCAAGAGTCGCCCGAAGCCGACGTATGGGCCGTGGACGTGAACGAACGCGCGCTGGATCTGACGGCCGGCAACGCCAGACGCAACGGCTGCGGGCGCGTGCACGTCGTGCAGACCGACAAGTCCGGCGCACCGCTGCCCGACCAGCAGGTGCCCGGCGCGGAACCGATGCCCGAGAGGACGACCTTCGACGCAATCTGGTCGAACCCGCCGATCCGCATCGGCAAGGAAGCGCTGCACACGCTGCTGATGACTTGGCTGCCGCGGCTCAACGCCGGCGGCGCGGCGTATCTGGTGGTGCAGCGGAACCTGGGCGCCGATTCGCTGATCCCCTGGCTGGCCGGAGCGTTGGGCAGCGGGTTCGCGGTGAGCAAATACGCCAGCTCCAAGGGCTTCCGTATCATTGAGATTTTGCGGCAGGCCTGAATCCCGGTCCCGTATGCCGCACGGAACGTAGGACGCGCGGGATGCGCGCGCAGAGGTGAGCGGAAGCGGAAGAAGGGTTATGAGGTTCGAGTATCCGAAGGAGCTGCCGGTCAGCGCGGCCAAGGACCAGATCGCGCAGGCCGTGCGCACCTCGCAGGTCGTCATCGTCTCCGGCCAGACCGGTTCCGGCAAGACCACGCAGCTGCCGAAGATCCTGCTCGAACTCGGCCGCGGCTCGCACGGCCGTCAGATCGTGCACACGCAGCCCCGCCGCTTGGCTGCACGCACCGTCGCCGAACGCATCGCCTCCGAGATGGGGGTCAGGCTCGGCGACGAGATCGGCTATCAGGTGCGGTTCACCGACGAAAGCTCCCCGAAGACCCGACTGCGCGTGGTCACCGACGGCATCCTGCTCGCGCAGATCCAGCGCGACCCGCAGCTGAGCCGGTACGACACCATCATCATCGACGAGGCGCATGAGCGCAGCCTCAACATCGACTTCCTGCTCGGTTACCTGACGGCGCTGCTCCCCCGCCGCCGGGACCTGAAGCTCATCATCACCTCCGCCACCATCGACTCGGTCAAGTTCCAAGAGCATTTCGAACACGCGCTGCACGCGCCGGTGCCGGTGATCGAGGTGTCCGGACGCACCTACCCGGTGCAGATCGTCTACGAGCCATTGGGCACCGCGCCCGCGCTGATGCGGTCCGTGCCCGGATTCGAAACCGGCGCGATGCCCGGCGAACAGGCGTATGCGGAGCTGTCGGCCGCACCGACCGCCTCCGAACGGGAAGGCCGGGGCCGCGAGCGCGAAACCCCAATCGACATGCCCACCGCCGTGGCCCGCGCCTGCGCCGAGCTGGTCATCCATTCCAGCCATGCGGCCGGCCCCCGCGACATCCTGGTATTCGCCTCCGGCGAGCGCGACATCCACGAGTTCGAGGCCGCCCTGCGGCACCATTACGGGCCGCGCGCCGCCGATATGCGCCGTCCGGACGCCATCGAGATCGTGCCGTTGTTCGCGCGGCTGTCCGCCAAGGAACAGCATCGGGTGTTCGAGGCGCATACGCATCAGCGCATCATCATCGCCACGAACGTGGCCGAGACCTCGCTGACGGTGCCGGGCATCCGGTATGTGGTCGATCCGGGCACGGCCCGCATCTCCCGGTATTCGAAAACCGCCAAGGTGCAGCGTCTGCCGATCGAGCCGATCAGCCAGGCCAGCGCCGACCAGCGGTCCGGCCGATGCGGCCGCGTGGCCGACGGCATCGCCATCCGCCTGTACAGCCGCGAGGACTACGAGACGCGGCCGCGGTTCACCGAGCCGGAGATCCTGCGCACCTCGCTGGGTGCGGTGGTGCTGCACATGCTCAGCGTCGGCGTGGCCCGCACCGCCGAGGACGTGACCACGTTCGGGTTCATCGACCCGCCGGATATGAAGGCCGTCTCCGACGGCTTCAACGAGCTGGTGGAGCTCAAGGCCATCGCCCGCCGTCAGGGCGGCGTGATGCTGACGCATATCGGCCGCCAGCTGGCCCGCATCCCGATCGATGTGCGTCTGGGACGCATGGTGATCGAGGCGGCGCGCTCGACCACGCCGAACACGCTGGCCGCCGTGCTGGTGGTGGTGGCGTTCCTGAGCCTGCAGGATCCGCGCGAGCGCCCGGAGGAGAACCGCGACGAGGCCGACCGCATCCACAACCGTTACGCCGACCCGTCCAGCGACTTCCTGACCGCGTTGAACATCTGGGACCGCGTGTTCCAGGCCGACGGCAACCCCAGCAACTCGGCGTTGCGGCGCATCTGCAAAACCGAGTATTTCAGCTGGCTTCGCATGCGCCAGTGGAAGGATCTGGTCACGCAGCTGACCGAGATGTGCCGCGAGTTCAAGTTCAAGGTGGGCGAGCCGATCCCGATCTCCCGCCCGGATCTGAAGATCCGCCAGCTGCCGATCAACCAGCAGGCGGCGCACGCGTTGTGCTGCTCCTGGGATGCGCAGGGCATCCACACCTCCATGCTGGCCGGTCTGCTTTCGATGATGGGCATGCAGGTGCTGCGCGAGCCGAAGGCCTCGGATTTCGCTGGTCTCAAGGGTGCGTCGAAGGCGCGGGCGATGAAGCGCGCGCAGAAGATGGCGAAGAACGACTATCAGGGCGCGCGCGGCACGCGGTTCGCGCTGTTCCCGGCCTCCAGCGTGGCCAAGTCCACGCCGCCGTGGGTCATGAGCACCGAGCTGGTGGAGACCAGCCGCCTGTGGGCGCGGTATTCGGCCGCCATCGACCCGGCGTGGGCGGAGCCGCTGGCGGGCAACCTGACCCGTACCACCTACGCCGAGGCGCACTGGTCCGGTTCGCGCGGTTCGGCCGTGGCGAGCGCGAAGGTGCTGCTGTACGGCCTGCCGATCGTGCAGGACCGCACCGTGCAGTGGGGGCGGATCAACCCGCCCGAGGCGCGCGACTTCCTGATCCGCCAGGGACTGGTGGAGGGCGACATCCAGCAGCGGTTCCAGCATGACGCATTCGTCCAGCGCAACCTGGAGGTGTTGGAGGAGGCCGCGGAGGATGCGAGCCGCACGCGTCAGCTGGCCGGCACGGTGAGCGATGAGGACCTGTTCGACTTCTACAACGCGCGGATTCCCAACGACGTGACCTCGGTGGCCGATCTGGGCAAATGGTGGAAGACCGCGTATGACGACGATCCGCACCTGCTGGATTTCGATCCGGAGAAGGTGGAGCGCCTGGCCGATACGGAGTCGGTGAGTCTGGCCGACTACCCGGATCAGTGGCATACGCTCGGCACCGATGGCACGCCGATCGACCTGAAGCTGAGCTATGTGTATGATCCGCAGGCGCAGGACGACGGAGTGACCGTGCACATCCCGTTGAAGGCGCTCTCCCGCCTGACTCCGGAGCAGTTCAGCTGGAATGTGCCGGGCCTGTTGGACGAGCTGATCGTGGGGCTAATCAAGGCGCTGCCCAAGGCGCTGCGTGTACAGTTCGTGCCGGCACCGGACACGGCCCGCAAGATTCGCGCATGGATCGACGAGCATTATCCGGATCTGCCCGGTTCGGGCGACCGGCAGAAGCCGAATCTGCCGCCCGAGGACGCGCCGGTGGAGGTGGTCCCCGGCACGGGTGGCGCCGCCTGGCCGGATTTCGCGCATGTGTTCACGCAGGCCGCCATCCACACGGTCGGCGCGCAGATTCACCCCGAGGTGCTGGGCCCGGATCTCATGGCCAGGCTCACGCCGTATCTGCGGATGACGTTTGCCGTGGAGCAGCAGCTGCCGCCGGCGAAGAACCAACGCGGTCGCCGGCATGCCCGCGGACCGGTCAAGACGCTGGGCACAGGCAAGGAACTCAACGCCCTGCAACGCCGGTTCGCGCAGGAGGCCGAGTCCTCCGCCCGGCAGATGGTGCAGCGCAAGGCCCGCGCCGCCGGCGATCAGGGCAAGCTGGTCGAGCAGGCGAATCTGCTGCAGAAGGCCGGGGCGACCACCGAATCCCGGGCCGCCATGCTGTGGCGTGGCGCGTTGGACGCGCTGCGGCTGCCATCCGAGCGCGTCTCCTCACGTTGGCTGGGGGCCGAGGCGCTGATGCTGGCCTCCGCGCCGTATCGGTCCACCAAGGACCTTGTCGAGGATCTGCAGCTGGCCGCCGTCAAACGGTTGCTGCCGCACATCGACGATCTCGCCGACGACGCCGCGCTGGCCGAAGCCGTGGCGGACATCGCCCAGGTGTTCGAGGACACCGTATACGCGGTTGCGCATGATGTGATCGCCGTGCTCAAACGCTACGCCGAGGTCGACAAGGCCGTCTCCGGTCCCGCCGACCTGCCGATGCTCTCGGTGCTGCAGTCCATCCGCGAACACATCGCCACGCTCGTGTACTCCGGGTTCGTCGGCGCCACGCCCCCGGCCTCGCTGCCGCGCCTGGCCACGTATCTGCAGGCCGACCTGCTGCGCCTGAACAAGGCCAAGGCCGACAAGAACCGTGATGTGCGCTGGGCTTGGGAGGCCGACGAGGCCCGACAGCTCGTGGATGCCGCCGTGTCCAGGGCCAAGGCCGAACCGGCCGGCCCGCGGCATGAGTCGCTGACCAAGCAGGCGGACACGGCCCGTTGGATGCTGGAGGAGTTCTACGTCTCGCTCTGGGCACAGGAGCTCGGCACCTCCGGCCCCGTGAGCCTGCAACGCATCCGCAAAGCGCTTCAGTAGGGAACGCCGATGAATCAACGCTCATCTTCCAAACGACGCCGCACCAAGACGACACGGAAAAAGTCCAATGCTCGCAAGCCCTTCCGCGGATGGCTGCGCACATGGAAGCGGGCGCGCTTCAGGCAGCGCCTGGCGATGATTCTGGTGCCGCTGGTGGCCGTCATCTGCGTCATCGCCCTGGTCGTCGGCCTGACGACGTTCGTCCGATGGCGCCGTGAGGTGGATGCCGCCACGGCGGCGCAGGACGCCACCGCGCAACGCTACGGCTTCAATCCGGGCAATATCATCTCCGACGGCCAGTTCTTCAACGAACATGCGATGAGCCAGGCCGAGGTGCAGGCCTTCCTGGACCAGCGGGGCGGCGCCTTGGCCTCGATGCGCTTCGATACCGAATCCCATCCGGCCGACGAGCTGTGCGAAGCCTATGAGGGTGCAACCGACGAATCGGCCGCCGCCGTCATCGACAAATCCGCCCGGGCCTGCGGCATCAGCCAGAAGGTACTGCTGACCATGCTACAGAAGGAACAGCATCTGGTCACCGCCACCGCCCCCACCGATTTCCAGATCCGCGCCGCCATGGGGCTGAGCTGCCCGGACGACGCGAACTGCGATCCGGCGTACGCCGGATTCTTCAACCAGGTATACGGCGCCGCCCGACGCTACCGCTATTACCTGAACCATCCCGACGACTACGCCTACCACGCCGGACGGTTCAACTACGTGCAGTACAGCCCCATCCCGTCCTGCGGCGGCAGCCAGGTCTATATCGAGAACAACGCGACCGCACTGCTCTATGTCTACACGCCCTATCAGCCGAATCAGGCCGCGTTGGAGGCCGGAACCGGCGAGGGCGACGCCTGTTCCTCCTACGGCAACCGCAACTTCTCGCTGATCTACACCGACTGGTTCGGCAATCCACGCCAGTAATGCGACTCCATGCCCCGCTCCCCCGTACAATGGGGGTATAACCGCTCGGCGATGAGAGAGGGCAGCACCCATGGGCCTGTTCGGCAACCGCAACACCGATGATTATGTCTCGCCATTCGATGTGGACGAAGCTCCGGACTACGTCGACCCCAGCACCGTGGTCGAACGCGAATCGCAGATCGACACCAGGCAGCACCAGCGCGAGGAACGCCGCCGCAAGGCGCAGAAGCGAGCCGAGCACCGCAAGCAGGAGCATATCGAGCAGGCCTACTACCACACGGGTCAGCCTCCGGCATCATATCCGCAGCCGAACATCCCGCCATCGCAGCCGGCCGGTACCGCACGTCCCACCACCAATCCCGTGGTCAACGCGGCGAACCGGCCCAAGCAGCAGACCAAGCGTCCGCTGGCCGCCAAGCTGGGCGTTGCGATCCTCCTGCTGGTTATCGCCACGATACTCAGCAACACGTTCAGCGTCCTGTTGATCCTTGGAGCGATCATCGTCCTGATCCAATCCATCCGCTTACCGAAACCGGGTGCCTCCAACGGCGCCGGCCGCCCCACGCCCACGGCGTCCCGCACCCCGTCCGCCGCATCATCACGGACGGGGTCCTCCCGTCGCACAGTCACCGTTGCCATCACGGTAACGGTGGTCGTCATGATCATCGTGGCGGCCTCGGTGATCGGCGTCATCATGGCGCAGCGCAACACATCCTCCGGCTCGCTGCGGGGGTCGTTCTCATGGTCCCCCGATGACGAGGACGACCACGACTACACGGAGCCGGAACCGGAGACATTCGAGCGAACAGGCACGCTGGCCGATGACTACGATGACGAACGCATGTCGTTCACAATCACCCGGGCGTACGCAGGCATCCACGACGACCTCGACGCCCGCACCGTCGTCATCGAGTTGGAGGCCTCCAACGAGGGATCGGTCGCCACATCGCTCAGTTCGATGGGCGATCTTGAGGTGTTCCAGAACGGCGTGGGACTCCGCGATACCTATCTGTATGTCGGCGACGATGCCGACGTGCTGGCCGGATACGACCCGTCGGCATCGATCAATGAGATCCTGCCCGATGCCACGGCGACCATCACGATGGCCTACACGCTGCGTGACGACACCACACCGCTGGATGTCAGACTCAGCGACTATTCCGGCGACACCACCATCCGATCGGCGTTCGAGATCGGCGAGGACACGCCCGATGCGCCGTTCACGCAGATCGATTCCTCCGAGCTGCCGGAGGTGCCGGAGGCCACGGACACCGACGGCATGACGACGGTCCGCGACTGGGACGACACCGTCATCGCCGACGTGCGAATCGACGACATCGCGCTGGGGCCTCAAACCTACGAGGGACAGGACACGGTCATCGTCACCTATCGGTGGATCAACCGCTCCGACGACCCCATCTCGCTGTCCTGGCTCGGCGACATCCAGGCCCTGCTCGACGGCACCGAGCTTGAGACCGCCTATCTGAGCGAACCCCCGACGGGGTACGAGGACGGTTCGAAATACCTTTCGGTGCTACCGGGGGCACAGGCCACCGTCACGATCGCCTACGAGCTGCCGCGCACCACCGGAACGGTGAACGCGCGCATCGTCGACTACGACGACACCGTGCTGGTGGAGCGCTCGTCCGAATTCGGCTGAACTCGACAGACCGCCTACAGCCGCGGCAGGTAGGTCTTCAGCTCGTACGGGGTGACCTGGTGGCTGTACTCGTTCCACTCCTGGCGCTTGTTGCGCAGGAAGTACTCGAACGCGTGCTCGCCGATCACGCCGGCCACGAAGTCGGACTTCTCCATGATCTTCAACGCCTCGTCCAGCGACTCGGGTAGCGGCTGGATGCCCATCGCGCGGCGTTCGGCGTCGGTGAGCTCCCAGACGTCGTCGCTGGTCGGCTCGCCCAGCGTCAGCTGCTGCTCGATGCCGTCCAGACCGGCGGCCAGCAGCACCGAGTATGCCAGGTACGGGTTGGCCACCGGGTCGAGCGCACGGAACTCCATGCGGGCCGAATTGCCCTTGCCCGGCTTGTACTGCGGGATGCGCAGCAGCGCGGAACGGTTGTTGTGGCCCCAGCAGATGTAGCTCGGCGCCTCGTTGCCGCCCCACAGGCGCTTGTAGGAATTGACGTACTGGTCGGTGATCGCGCAGATCTCCGCCGCGTGATATAGGATGCCGGCGGCGAACTGCCGGGCCGTCAGCGACATGTTGAATTCCTGGCCGGCCTCGTAGAAGGCGTTGGAATCCCCCTCGAACAGGCTCAGATGGGTGTGCATGCCGGATCCCGGCTGGTCGGCCATCGGCTTGGGCATGAAGCTGGCGTAGATGCCGCGTTCGAGCGAGATCTCCTTGACCACGGTGCGGAAGGTCATGATGTTGTCCGCCGCGGTGAGCGCGTCGGCGTACCGCAGGTCGATCTCGTTCTGGCCGGGGCCGCCCTCATGGTGCGAGTATTCCACCGAGATGCCCATCTGTTCGAGCATGTTCACGGTGGCCCGGCGGAAATCCATGCCGGAGCTGCGCGGCACATGATCGAAGTATCCGCCGCCGTCAATCGGGGTCGGCGGCTGCGACCAATCCTCCTGGTTCTCGAACAGGTAGAACTCGATCTCGGGGTGCACGTAGAACGTGAACCCCTTCTCCTTGGCCTTGGCCAGCGACTGCTTGAGCACATGGCGCGGGTCGCCCAGCGAGGGCTCGCCGTCCGGGGTCAGCACGTCGCAGAACATGCGGGCGGTGCCCTGCGGGCCGCCGCGCCACGGCAGGATCTGGAACGTGGAGGGATCCGGCTTGACGATCATATCGTCCTCGGAGACACGGGTCATGCCCTCGATGGCGGAACCGTCGAACCCAAGGCCCTCCTCGAACGCCGCCTCCAACTCCGCCGGGGCGATCGCCACCGATTTCAACGTGCCGAGCACATCGGTGAACCACAGGCGGATGAACCGCACATCGCGCTCCTCAACGGTGCGCAGCGCAAACTCTTGCTGTCTATCCATGTCCACCATCCTCCCACGGGTTTGTGTCACATCGTGTTAACACGCGTCGCAGGTACAGCCGTGTCAGGCCGCGGCGACCTCCAGCGCCTCCTGCAGCGTGAAGGCGCGCGCGTACAGCGACTTGCCGAGGATCGCCGAATCCACACCCAACGGCGCAAGCTGTCTGATGGCCTTCAGATCATCCAGCGAGGAGATGCCGCCGGACGCCGTCACCTTGGCGTCGGTGCGTTCGGCCACCTCGCGCAGCAGGTCAAGGTTCGGCCCGCTCATCATGCCGTCGCGGGCCACGTCGGTCACCACGTACCGCGAGCAGCCCACGGAGTCGAGGAAGGCCATCGTCTCAAACAGGTCGCCGCCCTCCTTAACCCAGCCGCGGGCGGCCAGCGTGTGCCCGCGCACGTCCAGCCCCACGGCCACACGGTCGCCGTAGCGGCGAATCACGTCAGCAGTCCACTCCGGGTTCTCCAGTGCGGCGGTGCCGATGTTCACGCGCGCGGCCCCGGCCTCCAACGCGGCCTTGAGGCTGTCGTCGTCGCGGATGCCGCCGCTCATCTCGATATGGACGCGCTCCCCCAGCTCGGCCACGATCGCCTTGAGCTGGTCGCGGTTGTTCCCCGTACCGAAGGCGGCGTCCAGGTCGACCAGATGGATCCACTCGGCACCGGATTCCACCCACGCACGGGCGGCTTCCAGAGGGGAGCCGTAGTCGGTTTCCGAGCCGGACGCGCCCTGACGCAGACGCACGGCCTTGCCGTCGCGTACATCGACGGCGGGAAGCAGGGTCAAAGCCATGATGTGATCCTTTCGATTTCGATAAGGGGTCTGATCCACAATGCGATTGGCGCCAACCGGCGACCGTTACAGGATGCCCACCCAGTTGCGCAGCAACCGGGCGCCGGCTTCCGCCGATTTCTCGGGATGGAACTGCGTGGCGAACAGCGGCCCGCGCTCATAGGAGGCCACGAACCGGCTGCGGCCGTATGTGCACCATCCCACATGCTGAGGAGCGTCGCCGAAATCGACCGGCGCGTCGTCCGGCCCCAGCGGCGCGGCCTCGGCGGCGGCGTACGAATGCACGAAATAGAACCGCGCCCCATCCAGTCCGTCCAGCAGCGTGCTGTTCTCGGGGGCCTCGACCGTGTCCCATCCCATGTGGGGCACCACATCCGCATCCAACGGCCCCACCGTACCGCCGACCAACCCCAGGCCGGCGGCCGGCACGCCGTGCTCGCTGCCATGCTGGAACATCACCTGTTCGCCCACGCATACGCCCAGCACCGGGCGTCCGAGGCGCAGACGGTCAGTCACCACGCGGTCGCCGCGCACCTTGTGCAGGCCCTCCATGCAGGCGGCGAACGCACCGACGCCCGGCACCACCAGCCCGTCGGCCTCCAGCGACTGCCGGTAATCAGACGTGAGCGTCACGTCCAGATCCAGATTCGCCAACGCGCGCACCATCGACCGGACATTGCCGAAGCCGTAGTCGAACACCACCACCGAGGTCATGCTTCATCCTTTCACTGTCCACGCCGATGGAGCCAGCCACCGTGCGCGTGCCACGATTATTGAATCTTCGAGGAGCCGCGCCCGAACCGCGTATGCTGGGCGATCACCTTCATGGCGGCCTCACGGTCCAAGCTGCCCGAATCCACGGTGTGCACGCCCTGTGCGATTACGCCGTCCACCGTGCCGATGCCCAGCATCAGATCCTCCACGAACGGCGGGGTCTGGGTGAACAGGATCGGCGGGGCGAAGGTCTGCCCGGGCTGCCCTTTCACGTAGAGTGTGGCTTCGAGCTTGTCGGCGCGGTTGACGGCCAGGATGGCCGGCATGCCGGCCACCACGCAGGTCAGATCCTTGGCGGCCGCTTCAGGGCCGTCGCCGTCCAGGTTGCGCAGCACCGCCACCGCGCCCTGCGCGTCCTCCAGACAGGTGGCCGAGACATCGGCCAGCTGGCAGAACGCGGCCAGCAGGTCGGCGGAGGCCAGCTGCGTGATGATCATGGCGGTTTTGGCCTTGTTGCCGAGCAACCCCTCCAGCTCGTCGTCGAACGAGCCGGTCAGTTCGGAGGCGTCATCGGGAACCGTCACGCCGTCGGGCAGCGGGCCGCCATCCTCGTTCTGTGCAGCGGAATCCGTGCAGGAGGCCTCGTCCCGGAATTCCGCCTCGAATCCGGCCAGGGCCGCCTCCAGTTCCTCGTCGCTGAACGAGGGTCCGTCATCCTTGAACTCGTCGGGATTCGACTCGCTCATCACAGCGCCCCCTTCGTGCTCGGGATGCCGTCCACGCGCGGGTCGGGCTCGATGGCGAAGCGCAACGCGCGGGCCACGGCCTTGAACTCCGCTTCGGCGATGTGGTGCGGATCGCGGCCGGCCAGCAGCTGCAGATGCAGGCAAATGCCGGCATGCAGCGCGATCGACTCCATGACGTGACGGACCAGCGAACCGGTGAAATGCCCGCCGATCATCGCGTACTCGAAGCCTTCGGGCTCGCCGGAGCACGCCACGTACGGCCGTCCGGAGATGTCGACGACGGCCTTGGCGAGTGCCTCGTCCAACGGCACGGTGGCGTCGGCGAACCGGCGGATGCCTCGCTTGTCTCCAAGGGCCTGGCGCAACGCCTCGCCGAAGACGATGGCCGTATCCTCCACGGTGTGGTGCACATCGATGTCGGTGTCGCCGGTGGCGCGGATGGTCAGGTCGATCAGCGAATGCTTGCCGAGCGCGGTCATCATGTGATCGTAGAACGGCACGGAGGTGCTGATGTCGGTTTTGCCGGTGCCGTCCAGGTTCAGCGTCAGTTCAATGCGCGACTCGCTGGTTTCGCGCACGATTGTTGCGGTACGTGCCATCGTTGCTCCTTCCGGGTTGCCGGCATGCGCCGGGCCCTGCCCATCGGCCGTGTACGGTGCTTCCTTCAGCATAGTGCGGCGTGTGTGCCGTCGGCGTAACGCCGCCGGGTCCGAATCCGCTCAGTCCGCGTCCCGGGACTCCGCCAGCACTTCGGCGAGCGCCGTGCGGAAGCGGGCCATCTCCTCGTCGGTGCCCATGCAGA
The DNA here is from genome assembly GCF_002394995.1 of Bifidobacterium sp. UBA4282. NCBI lineage: Bacteria > Bacillati > Actinomycetota > Actinomycetes > Bifidobacteriales > Bifidobacteriaceae > Bifidobacterium > Bifidobacterium sp. UBA4282. The sequence goes on along the minus strand of NZ_DGVO01000029.1, from coordinate 13,522 downwards.
CGCGCAGCCACCCTTCGGGGCCGACCACGCGGATCAGCACGCCGCGGTCCAGCAGCTCCCGGAAGATGCGGTCGCGGTCGGCGAAGTGACCGCCGAACAGCAGGAAATTCGACTCGGACTCGGCCACCTCAAGCGGCCGCCCCTGATACGTCTGGGTTTTCAGCCATGCCGCGGTCTGCTGACGGATATCACGCAGATGGCCCACGCGGCTCAGCTGCTCGTCGGTGTGTTCGAACGCGGCGAGCGCGGCCGCCTGGGTGATGGCCGACAGGTGGTAGGGCATGCGCACGATGCGCAGGCAGTCGATGATGCCCTTGCTGGCGGCCATGTAACCGACGCGTGCACCGGCAAAGGCGAAGGCCTTGCTCATCGTGCGGCTGACGGCCAGGTTCGGATGCTCGGCGATCAGCGTCACGGCCGAGGGGGTGCCGGGGTTGCGGAATTCGACATAGGCCTCGTCCACTACCACGACCGGGTGCACACCCTCGCCCGTGCCGGCCACGGGGGCGGCCTGGCAGGCGTCGAGAATCCGTTTGAGGTCCGCCATGTCCAGCGGGGTGCCGGTCGGGTTGTTCGGACTGGTCAGCAGTACGATCGCCGGATGGATCTCGTTGATGGCGGCGATGGTGCGCTCCACATTCAACGTGAAGTCCTCGTTGCGGTGCGCGACCCGCCATGCGGTGAACGTGTCGCGCGCGTACTCGGGGTACATCGAGTACGTCGGATCGCAGCCCAAGGCCGTGCGGCCGGGGCCGCCGAACGCCTGGAAGACCTGCAGCATGATCTCGTTGGAGCCGTTCGCGCCCCACAGCTGGTCCACGCTCAGGTCCACGCCGGATTCACGCTTGAGATACGCGGCGAACGCGCGCCGCAGCTCGATGTGCTCGCGGTCCGGGTACCGGTTCAGCGTGGGCGCGATCTGACGCACCCGCGCGGCAATCGAATCGCAGACGGCCGGGTCGGGCGCGTACGGGTTCTCGTTGACGTTGAGGCACACCGGCACGTCGAGCTGCGGGGCGCCGTACGGTTCCTCGCCGATCAGATCGTTGCGCAGCGGCAGGCTTGCGGGGATCGACTCGCTCATTTCAGGCCGGCCTCGATTTCCTGCTGGTCCAGCGTCGCCTTGTCGTACGGGTCGGCGACGAAACGGGTGAGCACGCACTCGCCGTGGCCGGGCAGATCCTCGGAGACGGCGAAGGTGTTGATGCGTGCGGCGAGCGCCTTGAGGCCCTCCTCGTCGTATTCGATGACCTCCACCGGCTTCATGAACGTGTGCACGCCGAGGCCCGCGGCGAAGCGCGCGGTGCCGGAGGTGGGCAGCACGTGGTTGGAGCCGGACATGTAGTCGCCCAGCGGCACCGGCGAATACGGGCCGCGGAAGATGGCGCCCGCGTTGCGGATGCGCTTGACGACGGCGTCCGCGTCGGCGGTCTGGATCTCCAGGTGCTCGGCGGCGTATGCGTTGGCCGCGTCGATGGACTGGTCGAGTCCGTCGGTCAGGATGATGCCGGACTGGCGGCCGGTCAACGAGGTGGCGACGCGTTCGGCGTGCTTGGTGCGCGGCACGCGGCGGTTCAGGCTCTCCTGGGTCTTGGCGGCGATCTGTTCGCTGTCGGTGATCAGGACGGAGCCGGCGAGCTCGTCGTGCTCGGCCTGGCCGATCAGGTCGGCGGCCAGGTATTCGGGGTTCGCGCCGGCGTCGGCGATAATGGCGATCTCGGTGGGGCCGGCGACCGCGTCGATGCCGACGATGCCGGACACCATGCGCTTGGCGGTGGCCACGAAGATGTTGCCGGGGCCGGTGATCTTATCGACCGGCTCGCACAGCACCTCGCCGTCCTGCGGCTCGGTGCCCTTGGCGCCGTAGGCGAACATGGCGATGGCCTGGGCGCCACCCACCGCGTACACCTCATCGACGCCGAGGATGGCGCAGGTGGCCAGGATGGTCTTGTCCGGCAGGCCGTCCGCCGTCTTCGGCGGGGTGGCGATGGCCAGCGATTCGACGCCGGCGGCCTGGGCGGGCACCGCGTTCATGATGACCGAGCTCGGGTACACGGCCTTGCCGCCCGGCACGTACAGGCCGACGCGCTGCACGGGGATCCAGCGTTCGGCCACGCGGGCACCGGGTGCCAGGTCGGTGTGGAAGTCCTCGGGAACCTGCGATGCGGCGACGGCGCGCGAGCGGCGCACGGATTCCTCGATGGAGGCGCGCACGGCCGGGTCGAGCTCCTCAAGCGCGGCGGTCATCGCCTCGGCGGGCACGCGCAGATGCTCGGGACGCACATGGTCGAACTTCTCCTCGAAGTCGCGCAGCGCCGCGGCGCCGCGGGCCTTGACATCGTCGAGGATCGGCTGGACCAGTTCGGTGGCCTCGTCGGTGCCCATCTCGGCACGCGGCATGGCAGCCAGCATCTCGGCACGGGTGAGGCGCTTGCCTCGCAGATCAATGATTCGCATCGTAGGGGTATTCATACCTGCCTATCGTAACAACCGGCTTGCCGTGGGCGTTTTACCAGCCGAATCGTGAGATGAGCCCACGGACCGGAGCCGGGTATCGGCCGCAGGCCCGGATTCGATACCCGGCACACCGGCACGTTGGCGAATACCCCCCCCCCCCAAAAAAAAGTTTGCCGACTTCGGCCAGGTTCCGCCAACGTCGGCAAACTTTCGGGGTGGGTCCGCCACCATGTCAGCATGTCGGATATGAGAGGAGGCGTCCGGAACGCCCGGACGCCTCCTTCATATCACTGTCAGTGCCGCTTGGCGCGCCTGACGAACACCAACGTGACGCCGGCGGCGATCAGCACCACCGCGGCCACGGCCGGAACGATCATGGCCGAGCCGGTCTTGGCGATCGTCTTCGGCTGGTCGGCGGCCGTCGGCTTCTTGGTGGAATCCGACGGACCGGTAACGCCGTCACCGGTGTTCTGGCTCTGGTCGTCGGCGTTGCCGTCCTGCTGCTGATCGCCCGAGGTGTCGGTATCGACCGTGATGGTCGGTTCCTCGTCCATCGGGACACGCTTCTCCTCCAAACCCAGGCAGCTCTTCAGCTCGGATTCCTTGTACCAGGTGGAGCCTTCGGCCACCGGCGTGCAGGAGGCGTTGAACGGCACCTCGGTCTCGTTGTACAGCATGCGGACCAGCGGGGTGTAGGCCTTGTCGGTCTCCGGATCGATGCCGTCCTTGGTGGCCACATCCCACTGGATGTTGGCCGCCATCGGGGTGACGGACTCGCCATACCAGTTGCTCTGATATCCCCGGTCTCCGAGCAAGCCCAGCGGGTCGTAGATCTTGTTTTGCGGAATTTGTTCTTCGGAGCCTGGAGCTTTGATCAACGCGGCGAACGGTATGATGGTCTCGGCGTGGGCGAAACGGAAGGTTGCGGCGGTTGTGCCGCGGTCCACGCGATCGTCGATCGAGTTGAAGAAGTCGTCGAGCAGCGGCTGGGCGATGCGGTAGGTCTCGGTCTGACCAGCCACGCTGGGACCCTTCTCATAAAAATCTTCGGCATCCAGAATCCATGCAAAAGTCTCTCCCTCGGTCGGATCATCGATATCTGCGAAATACCAGTCAAAGTCGAAGGTGTGGGAGCCGGCATTCTCCTCGGTCATATCAGCAGCGATGATATACAGGTTGTACAGATCCATCGCGGCATCAACCACGGATTCAATGCTCTTGGAAGCCTCACCGCAAGCGTCCTTGTCATCCGGCTTCGCATTGGGGGCGCAATTGCCGATGTAATGGTCGCTGGTGCCGTCCTCAATCAGATTCTCATCCTCGTCGTCATAGGGCTTGCCGTCAATGGTGTTGTACCACATGTGGTCCTTGTCGGTGCCGATTTTGTCGATAAACTCGGTCTTGAACACAGTTGACAGCAAATCGCGCGAGATCTGTTCCGACCTCTCATAGCCTTCGACCGCATCGATGTAGCTTTTCACAGAGTCCGCATCAATGAAGTCCTCATACCTTTGTGCGATATCGTAGGCATCCTCGGGATTGTTGGGATCATCTTCTTTATCGTTGCCGTCAGGATTCTCAACCTTGTGGAAATACAAGGTGTTGGGCGAGGCGTTGAAGATGCCGGTTGTGCTTTGACCGGTCGGATTGGATGGAGTGACGTAGGAATTCGCAAGCTCGCCGTTGGATGCCCGGTCGAATCCCTTCTTGAAGTTCTCGCCGGATTCGGTGGCGCGGGCCTCACCGGAAGACTCGTATTCAATCTTCTCGCCATCGGCAGCGGCCTGGTCGAACAACGTCTGGTTGCGCTTATAGGCACGCTCGCCAATGCCCTGATGCTGGGATTCCCCTTGGCCGGTCAGCATGCCGTAGCCGTTGTCCACATTGGCCGCGGTGATCGCTTCCAGATTCTTGATGAACTCCTCACCGGTCTCTTTGTCGACGAAACCATTTTCGGCTTTGGCGGTTTCAGCCATCTTCATCAGCAAAGCGTCATACTTGTAGCTGGACAGGCCGCGGGAACCGTGGCGGGCGAGCATCTCGGTGTAGGTGATCGCATAGCCTTCCGGCGCTGCGGAATAGCTCATGTGGAGTGCCTGCTGGGGAACGATGTACGGCTGCTTGCTGCTGTAGTACGTGTTCGTGGCATGGGCCGTGCCCGTCGCCAACATCGCCAGGGCGGCCACACCGGCCACGCCCGAACCCAACGCCCGACGCATCTTCGACTGCTTGTTCACAATGGTCTCCTTGTGTCCCTCTTTCCGGGCGCACATCGCGCCCGCACCCGTCGGATCATCGAATCGAACCGCGGCCCCTGTCGGCTGGGCCGTGCAACGGACAACCCCATTTTGTCAGCGAACCGGTTCGAGGAACGCGGGATAGGGGTTACGCCATGGTGAACAGTTCATGATATCCACGAAGCATTACGCTTACTTCCCGGGAGTAACAACGTGATGGCGTCCCGCAAGGAAACGATCCTCGCGGGACGCCATCTTCGCAACAGGCCGCCGTATCACGGTTTCCTAAGACGGATATCACTCCCCCATGCGGATATTGGCCACGGTGCGATGTTCGATCGACAGGTGCTCGTAACGGCGTTCGCCGCCCTCGCCGGTCGGCGCCTGCGCCAGCAGACCGACCTTGGCCACCTTGCCGGCGTCGAGCGTGAAGAAGCGCATCATGTAGAAATGCTCGCCGTCCAGCGCATAGTGGAAGGCGAAGGCGTCACCCTTGCGGCACATCTGCAGCCAGACCGCGTCGGCGTCCACGTTGGGGCCGTTGGCGTCGTCGGAGACGCCCTTGGTCACCACGCTGACCATGGCGCGGGTGCCGAAGTCGGTCAGCTCGAAGCAGGCCTTGGCCCAATGGGTCATATCCTTGAACACCATGATCGAGCAGGAGTCATAGGTCTGCTTGAAATCGTGCGATACCTTGACGCGCAGCACGAAATCGCCCTCGACCTCGGTGTAGTAGAACGGCGCGTTGCACAGCGAGTCGGGTACCGCATCGCCTTCCTCCGCCTCGGCGCCGCTGTTGCAGAAGAAATCGGTGTGCTCCGGGGCAAAGATGCTGATCACGTCGTCCAGTTCGGTCATCTCCGATTCGTTGAGCCACTGGAATTCCATTGCGTTGTCCTCCCTATCACTGATATTCCGGTCACATTGCATCAAGGCCGAGCCATACAGGTGATGATCGCCAATCAGTCCTTGACCACCGCGTCACGGGCGCGAAGCCGCTCGATGTACCCCGTGCGATCGGCTTCGGTGATCTCGCGGACCACGCGAGCCGGATTACCCACGGCGATGGTGTGCGGCGGGATGTCGCGCGTGACGACGGAACCGGCGCCGATCACCGCCCCCTCGCCGATGGCGACACCACCAAGAACCGTCACATGCCCGCCGAGCCAGACACCATCACCGATAACGATCGGCTTGGCCCGGCATGCGCCCGCCTTTCGTTCCTCGAAGTCGAGGGCATGGTTCACAGCGAACAGTCCGACCATCGGGGCGATCCACACGTAATCGCCTATGGCGATCGGACCGTTGTCGAGCATGACGCAGTCGTAGTTGATGTAGGCATGCGACCCGATGGTGATGTTGCGCCCGACCTCGCAGCGGAAATTCGGCTCGATGAACACGTCCTCGCCGACGGAGGCGAACAGCTTCTCCATCAGTTCCCGACGATGCTGGACCTCCTCGTAATCGGTGCGGTTGTACTCGGTGAACAAACGCTTGGCCTGAGCGCGCTTGCGCTCAATCTCCGGATTCGTATCCTCATAGACCTCGCCATTGACCATCCGCATCCACTCGCCGCGGCCGATTTCGGTCATATCGGCGGTATCAGCCATCATCTGCGTCATTGTTGCCTCCATCACAACGTTCACACCGCCGTCACGTATGTATCGACATACCGTCCGGCATATCACTGCATTCCAGTTATGTACGTTCGTACATAATCTGTTGTGTACGATTGTACTTATGCAACGTCAGGACACGCCGACAACCGATAATCACGCAACGATTCCCGCAGCAGAACGTCACACGGCCACATCCGCTCGCCGTGCGCGACGCTCCGACCCGAATCGTAAACAGCGCATCATCGACGCCTGCCTTGACGTCATCGCCGAGCGCGGCGTGGCGGGCACCTCGCACCGCATCGTCGCCGAAGCGGCCGACGTGCCGCTGGGGTCGATGACCTACCATTTCGACGGATTCGACGACCTGATCTTTCAGACGTTCTCCCATTACGCACGGCAGGCGGCCGAACGATTCCGCACACGCATGGAACAGGCGCGCACCAGGGACGACGCCTGCGAGGCGATCGCCGAAACCATCGCCGACGACCTGTTGGGCACCCACCGGGACATGGTCATCAACCTGGAACTCTACGCCGTCGCCGCGCGAAAACCGCAGTTCCGTGACATCATGACAGAGTGGACCGAAACCGTCCTGACTTCCATGGCGTCGTTCTTCGACCCGCAAACGGCAAAACTCTTGGATGACGTGATCGAAGGCATCACCATCCACCGAGCGATGGCCGTCCCACACCCCTCCGTGGAACGCACGCGTGAGGATGCGCGCGACGCCATCGCACGTATCCTCACCAGAGCCGTCTGATCGTTAGCACCCGGCTACGCCGCGGGCAGACAGCTGGGGCCGAACAATATTCAGACTGTCGAAGCTTTACTCATGAGGAAAGCTGAACAAAGCCGTAGGTCGAATTTGTTCACTCCGATCGTCAAAACTCATCCCCCAAATGAAGAGGACTTCCGGCACATATTCGCGAATAATTGCAGTCACGCTTGCAATTGAATTGTCCAACCGGCCGCCAGGGATGGTCGATGATAAGCGCAAAATTCTGTCTCACTCAGAAAACCGGCAACAAGACGTCCCCCTCCCCGCGAATAATAAAAAAGTCCAACATACATCGTGCACGGAGGCAAGTGATGAATGGGATGCACTTCAACGATCTACTGAAGGCCAATGGATACGACCCCAACCACGTATTCCTTATCAAACACGTGAAAGGAAACGATAAAGCCCGCATCTGCCGTGAACACGGACTGGAACAACTGCTGAATTTCACACGAGTCCAACCGGACGACAGATTCGGAGGAAAGAATCGCGATTATTGGGCGGTGTTCGATGAAGAGGGGACAAACGGTGCCAGACTGCTCTGGTTCTTCAAGCAACACGGATCAGAACTGTTGACTGAAAAGAATCTGCCGGAGGGGTACCCCGTCGAATGGAATCCCAGCAAAGATTACCTGTACGACCTTGAGGAACTGGACGATTTCAAGGAACTACAAGGACGTTTGGTTGTTGAATGGCGAAGCGGCGGACGGCAAGGCTGGAAGCATCCTGCCGAAGAAGCCCCCGAAAGAATCGGCCATATCCTTCGCATCGACGAAGGCGAGAAATTCCCGGGATTTGACGACCTAGTGCTTTCCTACGACAGGCTGAAGTCCATCGTGGATGAAGAATGGCTCTACAGCGGATGGAAGAAAGCAATGAGCGGAGTTGCCGCCATCTATGCCATCACCTGCGCCGGTGAGGACGGAGGCATTTATATCGGATCGGCCACCGCCGAAGAGGGGCTGTGGAGCCGATGGAAAGGGTATGCGGATACCAAGACGAACGGCAACAAGCTCCTAGACGAGCTGCTAGCCAAACACCCGGAAGCCTATCACTCGTTCCGCTTCTCAGTCCTGCAAATTCTGGATCCACGCCTGAAACGTGATGCGGTTATTCGTATAGAAGCGAACTTCAAACACAAACTTGGCACCTACGCAAGAGGACTCAACGAGGACGATTACCAAGATACCCACAAAACTCCGTGGGGCAAGAACGCCAACTAGCGAAACCGGCTGTGTTGATGCGGTGACCTATCGGAAGGCACCGCGTCAACACAACTGCCCGTTAAACATCACAGCCATACGGCGTGCAGCTGTTTCTTCGATGGCCAACATATGCCCATAAACGTTTCCGGTTATGATCAGAAACTACATGTATGAGATTCCGCTCCGAATCCTACATGTTGTTGCGATGCGATGCCAAACCTTTCTTGCAGTACCATCGTCATCGGCATCGTTCCAGGTTCGCTCGAAAATTCCTGCGAAATGATATCTTTCCATGCCGGTAACTACATCATGCATTTTTGCGAATGTGACGCGACGCTCCGAGTTATCGTCAGGAGTAAAAGCATCAACCGCATCCATGTTCTCGTTGTACTCGTAAATGCGCTCGCCATCAAACGAAAGTTGGTTGTTCCATCCACCAGCCACCGCATGTCCGTCAATCACGAGCTTTGGAAACCAGAATTTGTATCGGCCATCATACATTTCCGGCAATTTCGCCGGAGGAGTTGACATCTGGTATCTCTTCATATCCGTATCACATACGAAATTAACGGCATCAGCTATAGTTCGAAACGAAATGTCGTCATTGATATCAATCACACCTTTGTCAAGAAAATCCTCACGTCGAGGTGTCTCTCCCGTCCACGGCGTAAATGTCCCCCGTTCCCGTGCATCATCAACCTTGCTTCGAATGAACGCGACCGTCTCATCAATCTTCCGTTCGACCACCTCATACGGCTGAGAGACATCAATGCGTTTAGGTTCATACCCATCATCGGTGATTGAAGACAGAATCCTGCCGATGGTGTAATCGCGAGCATCATCCGCTTCCCGTTGCCCTTGATGGTAGGCCTCATCACACTCCACGCCGACATTGATCTGAGGAAAATACAAATCAATCAAATAATGGTGCCTGTTGTCTCTGCGAATCAGCTGCTGGCTGACAGGCTTAAGATCGGGAATGCCGAGTCGGTTCCACACCGCATTGATGACGTAGTTTTCATAATCCTTACGCTTCGTGCGAGAAAGCGTGCGAACCAGATATGTCAATTTGTAGTCAGCAACATCCATAATGATTACGACCTTTCAACATCGAAAAATAGACCTCAGAAATTAGACTCTAGTATCAGCTTGAAGAAAAGCTTCAAACAGCACACCAGATATCTTTCCGGTCATTGCACCAAATCTATCCCTCATTACACTTCAACGCCATATTCGATTCCGTATACCGACTGCAAAGCTTCCGCAGTAAGCGTCTATGTTCACCACGCGATGAGTTCCATAATGCCCCACGCCAAACCATCAGGTATCCGTCAATGCAGATGCAGACCCTCTAGACCTGCATCTGCGCCAACAAACTAAACCATGTACAGCTACGCCGCAGGCAGGCAGCTGGGACCGAAGAGGATCTTGATCTCGGCGAACAGCGAGGTGTCGCGTTTGACGCGGAACCGGTCGCCGAAGGTCAGCACCTGCGCGTTGCCCTTGTCGTCCACGATGGCGAGCTTGACCTCGCAGTAGCCGGGGTGATTGGTCAGGATCTGCCCCAGCTGCATGACATGGGCGCGGTTGAGCGCCACCTGCGGCAGCGTGATGACGAGCGGACGTTCGTCCACCGCCTCCAACGTCGGCACATCCATCTCGGTGGCTCGCAGGCTCACGCTCTCGTCACGCACCTCCACCATGCCGCGGATGCGCACCACGGTGTCGATGGCCAGATCGGCGGCCGCCGCCTCGTACACCTTGCCGAAGAACATGCACTGGATCGAGCTTTCCATGTCCTCGATCGTGACGATGGCCCACGCGTTGCCCTTTTTGGACACGCGCCGGTCCACGCCGGTCACGAGGCCCGCGATGGTGACCTGCATGCGGTCGGGCATGGTCTTGGCGCGGTCGATCAGATGCGCGATCGACATCTCGCGCAGGCTGGCAAGCACGGCCTGCATGCCGCTCAGCGGATGGTCGGAGACGTATAGACCCAGCATCTCGCGCTCGAAGTTGAGCTTGGTCTTCTTGTCCCACTCCTCCACATCCGGCACGGTGACGCCGGCATCGCCCATGTCCTCGGCATCGCCACCGTCGACATCGGAAAACAGGTCGAACTGACCCTCCGCCTGCTTGCGCTTGAGCCCGACCACCGAGTCGATGGCCGCCTCATGAATCTGGTACAGCGCCCTGCGGTTCGGGTCGATGGAGTCGAAGGCGCCGGCCTTGATCAGGGATTCGACCAGACGCCGGTTCAACGCGCTCAACGGTACGCGACGGATGAAGTCCATGAAGTTGACGAACTTGCCCCGCGGGCCGCTGCGTTCGGCGATGATGTCGGCCACCGGCTGGTCGCCGACGTTGCGGATCGCACCCAGGCCGAAACGCACGACATCGCCGACGGCGGAGTACTCCAGCACCGATTCGTTCACGTCGGGCGGCAGCACCTGGATGCCCATACGCCTGGCCTCGCCCAGATACAGCGCCGTCTTGTCCTTGTTGGTGCGTTCGTTCTGCAGCAGGGCCGCCATGAACTCCACCGGATAGTGGGTCTTCAGATACGCGGTCCAATAGGAGATCAGACCGTAGGCGGCGGAGTGCGATTTGTTGAACGCGTACCCGGCGAACGGCACGAAGATGTCCCAGACGGCCTGCGCCGCCTCCTCGGAATAGCCGTGTTCCTTCATACCGGCGAAGAACGGCACCTGCTCCTTGGCCAGCACCTCGGGCTTCTTCTTGCCCATGGCTCGGCGCAGCACGTCGGCTCGTCCGAGTGAATATCCGGCCAGAATACGCGCGGACGACTGCACCTGCTCCTGATAGACGATCAGACCATAGGTCTCGTCCAGCACAGGGGCCAACGCCTCGGCCACCTCCGGGTGGATCGGCGTGATCTTCTGCAGGCCGTTCTTGCGCTTGGCGTAGTTGTTGTGCGAATCGACATCCATCGGGCCCGGTCGGTATAGGGCGATCAGTGCCGAGATGTCGTTGAAGTTATCCGGCTTGAGGCTTTTGAGCAGCGAGCGCATGCCGTCGGAATCGAGCTGGAAGACGCCCAGCGTATCGCCGCGCGACAGCAGCTGGTAGGTCTCCTTGTCGTCCAGCGGAATCTCTCGGTAGTCGATGGCCGGCTTGCCGTTGCGTTCGATGTTGCGCAGCGTATCTCGGATGACCGTGAGATTGGACAGGCCCAGGAAGTCCATCTTGACCAGACCCAGCGTTTCGCAGGTGTGGTATTCGAAGGTGGTGGTGACCGTGCCGTCGGTGCGTTCCAGCAACGGGGACGTGTCGGTGATCGGCTCGGAACCCATGATGGTGGCGCAGGCGTGCACACCGGTCTGACGGATCAGGCCCTCGATGCCTTTGGCCTCATCGATGATGCGGTGCGCGTCCGGTTCGGACTCGTACATCTCACGGAACTCGCGAGCCTCCGCGTACCGCTTCGATGTCGGGTCGAAGATCTCCTTGAGGCTGGCGTCCTTACCGTTCTTGCTCGGCGGAAGCGCCTTGGTGACATGCTCGCCGACGGAGAACTCGTACCCCATAATGCGAGCCGAATCCTTCAACGCCTGCTTGGTCTTGATGGTGCCGTAGATCACGCACTGGGCCACCTTGTCATGACCGTACTTATCGGCCACGTATTCCAGCACACGCATGCGTCCTTCTGGGTCGAAATCGGTATCGATATCCGGCAGGGACACACGTTCGGGGTTCAGGAACCGTTCGAAGATCAGGCCGTGCTGCAACGGGTCGAGTTCGGTGATGCCCATGGCGTAGGCGACCATCGAGCCTGCGGCGGAGCCACGGCCGGGGCCGACCATCACACCGTTGTTCTTCGCCCAGTTGATGTAGTCGGAGACAACCAGGAAGTAGCCGCAGAACTGCATCTGGCAGATCACGCCGCACTCGTAGTCGGCCTGCTTCAGCACATCCATCGGCACATTGCCCTTGTAGCGCTTCTCCAGGCCCTCCTCCACCTGCTTGAGGAACAGCGAGGTCTCGTCCCAGCCTTCCGGGCAGGCGAACTGCGGCATGAAAGCGCCGTCCTCGCCGTCGTCGAACATCACGTTGCAGCGTTCGGCCACCTCGATTGTGTTGTCACAGGCCTCCGGCAGTTCCTTGAACAGCGCACGCATCTCCTCGGCGGATTTCAGGTAGTAGCCGGAACCGTCGAATTTGAAACGGTCGGGATCATCCAGCCGCGAACCGGAGTTGATGCACAGCATGGCGTCCTGTGCGCCACGGTCCTCCTCCAACACGTAATGGGAGTCGTTCGTGGCCAACAGCGGCGCGTTGAGCCGCTTGGCGATCTCCAGGAGTTCATTGGTCACCTGGGTCTCGATCTTCAGACCGTGGTCCATCAGCTCGATATAGAAGTTGTCGCGACCGTAGATGTCCTGCAGCTCGCCGGCATACCGCAATGCCTCGTCGAACTGACCGAGGCGCAGACGGGTCTGGATGATGCCCGACGGACAGCCCGAACCGCAGATCACACCCTTGGAATAGGTGGAGAGCACCTCGTTGTCCATACGCGGATAGCGCATCACGCGGCCTTCGAGATTGGCCACCGAGGATGCCTTCAACAGGTTCTTCAAGCCTTCATCGGTTTCCGCCCACAATGTCAGGTGGGCGATCAGGCCGCCGCCGGACACGTCATCTGAGCGCTGCGCCTCGGTGCCCCAATGCACGCGGGTCTTATCCTGTCTGGCGGTTTCCGGCGTGGTATAGGCCTCGATGCCGATGATCGGTTTGACGCCGACCTTGACGGCTTCGCTCCACATCTCATACGCACCGTGCATGTTGCCATGGTCGGCGATGCCGACGGCCGTCATGCCCAGCTCCTTGGTGCGCCGCACCAAGTCGGGAATCTTGGACGCACCGTCCAGCAACGAATAATGCGTATGGTTGTGCAGTTGCACGAAGTCACTACCTGATCCAGCCATAAGTTCCACCTTACCTCAGTAGGTCCACGATAACCGTTTCTCCAGCCTCCACCCGACACGCACCGATGGTAGATATGTACCGATTCCGCGTGCGTGAGTCAACAATGGTGCGCACCATACAGCGCCACAACCGCGGGCATGCGGCAAAACGGAAAGGAGTTGGTCACGATGACGACGGCACCTATGAATCAACACGGGAGCGTCCCCGATCCCCATCCATGGTCGCCCATGGATCCGCAGACGCATTTGAATAAAAATGCGACGTTCGACACGTTCGTGC
>NZ_DGVO01000018.1:8895-9489 GCF_002394995.1 Bifidobacterium sp. UBA4282 | reverse complement strand
GGTGGATCCGCCAGGCCATCACCCGAGCCATGGCCGATCAGGCGCGTACCATCCGCGTGCCCGTGCACATGGTGGAGGTCATCAATAAGCTCTCGCGCGTGCAGCGCCAGATGCTGCAGGACCTGGGGCGTGAACCCACTCCGGACGAGCTGGCCCGTGAGCTGGACATGCCGGTGGAGAAGGTGCAGGAGGTGCAGAAGTACGGCCGCGAGCCGATCTCGCTGCATACGCCGCTGGGCGAGGACGGCGATTCCGAGTTCGGTGATCTGATCGAGGACACCGACGCCATCGCGCCGTCCGACGCGGTCGCGTTCTCATTGCTGCAGGAGCAGTTCAAGCAGGTGCTGGAGACGCTGAGCCCGCGTGAGGCGGGCGTCATCAAGATGCGCTACGGCCTGGAGGACGGCCAGCCGAAGACCCTTGACGACATCGGCCGCGTGTACGGCGTGACCCGTGAGCGCATCCGCCAGATCGAGTCGAAGACCATGTCGAAACTGCGTCACCCGTCGCGCTCCCAGACCCTGCGCGACTTCCTCGACCAATGACAGCCAGCGGCGGCCCGCTTGGCAGGCCGCCGCGCGAGGAGCGAGGAAG
>NZ_DGVO01000018.1:0-8827 GCF_002394995.1 Bifidobacterium sp. UBA4282 | reverse complement strand
CCGGTGGGCTTCCGAACGACGGAGCCATCCTTGAATGGCCCGCTTGGCAGGCCGCCGCGCGAGGAGCGAGGAAGTCCGGTGGGCTTCCGAACGACGGAGCCATCCGTAGACGACTCGCACGGGGATACCGATTACTTCGGCGTCCTCCCACCCAAGGGAGGACGCCGCATCATGGCCGGAACTGGCGTTGCTCCGGCGTACACCGACGACTGAATGGGGACCATGGCAAAGGACAACTACGGCGCGGACAGTTTGACCGTTCTCGAAGGCCTCGACGCGGTGCGCAAGCGCCCCGGCATGTACATCGGCACCACCGACAGCCAGGGCCTGATGCACTGCCTGTGGGAGATCATCGACAACGCCGTGGACGAGGCACTGGCCGGCGCCTGCGACCACATCACCGTCACGCTCCATGACGACGGTTCGGTCGAGGTGGCCGACAACGGCCGCGGCATCCCCGTGGACACCGAACCGAAAACCGGGCTGAGCGGCGTGGAGGTCGTACTGACCAAGCTGCACGCCGGTGCCAAGTTCGGCAACTCCTCCTACAACGCCGTCGGCGGTCTGCACGGCGTCGGCTCGTCCGTGGTCAACGCGCTGTCCGCGCGCCTGGACATCGAGGTTGATCGCGATGGCAAGACGCACCACATGGCCTTCCACCAGGGGCACCCCGGCGTGTACACGGATGCGGATCCGGCGCACCCCTCGCCGGACGCGCCGTTCAAGCGCACGCGCAAGAACAAGGCGACCGAACTGGAGATCATCGGCAAGGTCAGCCCGAAGACCACGGGCACGCGCATCCGCTACTGGGCCGACCCCGAGATCTTCAACGACACCGCCGAATTCAGCTACGAGCAGCTCATCGACCGCGTGCGCCAGACGAGTTTCCTAGTGCCGGGGCTGCGGATCACCGTCATCGACGAGAACATCCCCGAAACCGGCGACGAGTCGGTCGACGAGGTGCGTGAAATCGACGAGGCCGTCTCCGCGGAGGGTGACGCCGGTACCGCCGAGGCGGTACCGACGCCGGGCCTGGACGGCTTCTCGACGGTGGCGGCGGAGTCGGACGTGGCGGAACCCGTGCCGTCGGGGCCTGCAACGCCCGCCCACGGCCATGCCCGCGTGGAGGAGTTCCTCCATACCGGCGGCGTCAAGGACTTCGTCGACTTCCTGTCCAAGGGGGAAGCGGTCTCCGACATCTGGCGCATCACCGGCGAGGACACGTACGAGGAAGAGACCCAGGCCGTCGACGACAACGGCGACCTGCACGCGCGGACGATCACCCGCACCTGCGGCGTGGACATCGCCCTGCGGTGGGTCAACGGATACGACACCACGATGCGCAGCTTCGTCAACGTGGTCGAGACCCCGGGCGGCGGCATGCACGTCGACGGATTCCTCAACGGCATCACCAAGCAGATCCGCAAGGCCGTGGAGGACAACGCGCGCAAACTCAAGGTGAACCTCAAGGACGGCGCCATGCGCGTCGAGCGCGACGATATCCTGGCCGGCCTAGTCGCCGTGGTCACCGTGCGCATCGCCGAACCGCAGTTCCAAGGCCAGACCAAGGACGTGCTCGGCACCGCGCAGGTCAAGCCGATCGTCACCCGCATGACCGACAGGCAGTTCGGCGAGATGATCACCGGCTCCAAGCGCGGCTACAAGGAACAATCCGGCCGCGTGCTGGAGAAGATCGTCGGGGAGATGCACGCCCGCATCCAGGCGCGTAAGACCAAGGAGGTCACGCGCCGCAAGAACGCGCTCGAATCCGCCTCGATGCCGCCGAAGCTGTCCGACTGCCAGCCGGGCAACGACGACGTGGCCGAGCTGTTCATCGTGGAGGGCGATTCGGCGCTCGGCACCGCTAAGGCGGCCCGCAACTCTGGGTTCCAAGCGCTGCTGCCGATCCGAGGCAAGATCCTCAACGTGCAGAAGGCCTCGCTGAGCCAGATGCTCTCGAACAAGGAATGCGCGGCCATCATCCAGGTGGTCGGCGCCGGGTCCGGGCCGAGCTTCGACATCGAGCAGGCACGGTACAACAAGGTCATCATGATGACCGATGCCGACGTGGATGGCGCGCATATCCGCATCCTGCTGCTGACGCTGTTCTACCGGTACATGCGCCCGCTCATCGAGCACGGCCGCGTGTACGCCGCCGTGCCGCCGCTGCACCGCATCGCGCTCGCCGGCTCGCACAAGGGCGAATACATCTACACGTATTCGGACGACGAGCTGGCCGGCAAACTGGCCGAGCTGGACCGCAAGCACATCGCCTACAACGACGACATCCAGCGCTACAAGGGCCTGGGTGAGATGGACGCCGACCAGCTGGCCGACACCACGATGGACCCGCGCACGCGCATGCTGCGCCGCATCCGCATGGAGGACGCCGCGCAGGCCAGCGAGATCTTCAGCCTGCTCATGGGCGACGACGTGCCGCCGCGCAAGCAGTTCATCGTGGACAACGCCGACGATTTCGACCGCTCCAAGATCGACACCTGATCCCCACCCCGGTGCGTGCGCCATGTGAACTGACAGCGCTTGCAAACATGCGAACGAAAACCGTCCCGAACGGCATGTCGCATGCGGACGGATGACAGAATGACAGCTGTCTACTGACCGTTCGGTATATGTTTGAGGAGACGCTGATGGCCAACCTGTTGCTTGCCGTCATCTATCTGGCGTTCGTCAGCCTGGGATTGCCCGATGCCATGCTTGGCGCGGCCTGGCCGACGATGTACCACGACTTCGGCGTGCCGGTTTCGTTCGCCGGCGGCATCTCGATGGTCATCTCGGCGGGCACCATCGTCTCGGCGCTGCTGAGCGACCGGCTGACGCTGCGCTTCGGTGCGGGCAGAGTGACCGCGGTTTCGGTGGGCCTGACGGCCGCCGCGCTGCTGGGGTTCTCGTTCGCGCCGAACTACTGGACGCTGATCGTGCTGGCCGTGCCGTATGGCCTGGGCGCGGGCGGTGTGGACGCCGCGCTGAACAACTACGTGGCGGTCCATTACACCAGCCGCCATATGAGCTGGCTGCACGCCATGTGGGGCGTCGGCGCCTCGGTCGGCCCATACGTCATGGGCTTCGCCCTGGGACAGGGGCAGGGCTGGTCCTGGGGATACCGGTATGTGGCCATCGTGCAGATCGTACTGACCGCGTTGCTGCTGTTCAGCCTGCCGTTGTGGCGCAACCGTTCCGGCGAACGGCAGCCTGCCGAGGACACGGCCGGACAACAGGCCTCCGACCCCGCCCGCAAGCCAATGGGGCTGCGCGGCGTGCTGGCCATCCCCGGCGCCAAGGAGATCCTGGTCATGTTCTTCTGCTATTGCGCGGTGGAGCAGACCGCCATGCTGTGGTCCAGCAGCTACATGGTGCTCGGCTGCGGCATCGACAAGCTGACCGCGGCCAGCTGGGCCAGCCTGTTCCTCATCGGCGTGACCGCCGGACGCTTCCTGAGCGGCTTCATGACCATGAGGTTCGACGATCCGACGATGATCCGCATCGGCCAGGCGCTGGTGTTCACCGGCATTGTGGCCATGCTGCTGTCCCTGCCCGCCCATATGAACGTCATCGGCGGCCTGATGCTGATCGGCCTGGGCTGCGCCCCTATCTACCCGTGCGTCATCCACTCGACGCCGATGTATTTCGGCGAGGACAAGTCCCAGGCGATCGTGGGCGTGCAGATGGCCTGCGCCTATATCGGCACGCTGCTGATGCCGCCGCTGTTCGGCCTGATCGCCAATCACATCGACGTGCGGCTGTTCCCGTGGTACCTGCTTGTGCTCCTGCTGCTGATGGTGATGATGCACGAGCGGCTGCACAAGCTGCGCGGCTGAACGCCGAACATCGTCATCGTTCCATTCCACAGAAAGAGTCGAGCGGCGCCGGTGCGCCGCACCTGATGCTATACAGAAAGATGTATGGCATGTTCGAAGGAGTGGATATGGACGTTCGGTCATCGGCATTGGGCGCGCTGTACGGTTTGGCATGCGGCGATGCGCTGGGCATGCCGACGCAGAGCATGTCGCCCGATCAGATCGAGCAGGCCTACGGCGGGCCCGTCACGGGGTTCCGGGATGCGGTGGACTGGCAGCCGATCGCGCCCGGCATGCGGGCCGGCAGCATCACCGACGACACCGAACAGGCGGTGCTGCTGGCCAGACGTCTGATCGCCGATGACGGTGATCTGGATGTCCACCGGTACGCCGACGACCTGATCGCATGGGAGTCGGCGATGCAGGCCAAGGGGTCGCTGGATCTGCTCGGCCCGTCGACGAAATCCGCGCTGCAGGCATTGCGCGACGGCGTATCCCCGGAGGTCACCGGCCGCTTCGGCACCACCAATGGCGGGGCGATGCGTGCGGCCCCGGTCGGCATCGCCTATCCGCGCACGCCGGAACTGGATGCCGCGGCACGCCGCTCCTGCGTCGTGACGCACAACACCGTCCAGGGCATCGAGGCCACCACGCTGATCGCCTATGCCGTCAGCTGCGGCATCGACGGGCTCGGTGTGCGGGAGGCGCTGGACGCCGCCGTCGCGCACATCCGTGCCACCGCCGTCCAAGGGTATTGGTCGGCCAAGGCGTCGGTGCTGGAACGCACACAATGGATCCTCGACGAAACTGGACGGCACGCGTATGACGACGAATCCTTCGCCGCGCTGCTGCGCAAGGTGTGCGGGACCAGCGTCGAAGCGAACGAATCCGTGCCCGCGGCCTTCGCCATCGCCAACCGATTCGCCGACGACCCGTTCCACGCGCTCTGCTTCGCCGCCTCGCTCGGCGGGGACACCGATACCATCGCGGCCATGGCCGGGGCGGTGATCGGCGCATGCCTCGGCGTGGAGGCGTTCGACGCGGATTATTTGGCCACGCTGCGGGCCGTCAACGGGCTTGAACTGGAACCGGTCGCCGAGGGACTGCTCGCCATCCGGCAACGGCGGGAACGAGGCGTGCGATGAACGGCGTGCGATGTGCGGATTCGCCCGGGCGGGTCGTCTCGTTCGGACAGGTCATCATCGACCTGACCATACGGGTCGGGCGGGTGCCGCAGCCGGGGGAGGACGTGTACGCCGACCGGGCCGGCGTGGCTGTGGGCGCCGGTTTCAACGCGCTGTACGCGGTCAGGCGGATGGGCGTCGACGCCGTATATGCGGGCGCGCTGGGCACGGGTCCGTGGTCGGACCGGATTCGCGCCGCACTGGAGCGGGAGGGGATCGCCCATGGCGGCGTGACCGATCGGGAGGACGACAACGGGTTCTGCATCGCCCTGACCGACGCCGACGCCGAACGCACGTTCGTGTCGGTGCGCGGCGCGGAGACCCGGCTGGGACCGCACGGGTTCGACAATGTGGCGGTGGGGGCCGGCGACGTCGCCATATTCAGCGGCTACACGCTGATCCACCGCAGCGCCGAGGCCCTTTCGGCGTTCATGTGCCGGACCGCCGGCCATGATTTCCCCGCCGTATTCGACACCTCGCCGGTTATCGGGCAGATCACGGACGCGCAACTGGACGAACTCGTCTCATACCGTCCGATATGGACCTGCAACGAGCGCGAGGGCGGCATTCTCGCCGAACGCCTGGGGCTGGGCCGCACGGCGCCGCAGACGGACAACGGTGGACTGTGCGCGGCGCTGTGCGACGCATTGCATGCGCCGGTGGTGCTGCGCGCCGGCAGGGGCGGCGCGTGGGCTGGGTCGGAGGACGACACGGTGGAACCCGTGCCCGGATTCCCCGTCACGGCGGTGGATACGAATGGCGCAGGCGATTGCCATACCGGCGTGATATGCGCCGAACTGTGCCGTGGCACCGATCTGGTCCGCGCCGTCAGGCTCGCGAACGCCGCGGCGGCCATCGCCGTCACCCGACACGGCCCGGCGACCTGTCCCACCCGCGGTGAGGCGGAGGCGCTGATTGCCCGTGCCGACGAAGGGAGGCGGTAACGCAATAACGATTGAACCCGCGGCACGCCGCTGACAACAACCTGACGCAACGAAGCAGGAGAATGACGAATCTATGAGTACAGACAATGACAACAAGAGCACCGCACTCGCCGTCGAAGGCGGCGGTGTCGACACCATCGCCGAATCCGACCGCAAGGGCAAGCCATCCAGCCTGTTCTGGCCCTGGTTCGCCTCGAACAGCGGTGTCATGGCGCTGTCCTACGGCGCGTGGGGACTGGGCTTCGGCATCTCGTTCTGGCAGGCCACCATCATGTCGATCGTCGGCGTGGTCGTGTCCTTCCTGCTGGTCGGCATCATCTCCATCGCGGGCAAGCGCGCGAACGCGCCGACCATGGTCATCTCGCGCGCCCAGTTCGGCATTGAGGGGGCTAAGATCCCCGCGGCGCTGTCCTGGATCGCCACGCTGGGCTGGGAGATCTCCCTGGCCACCACGGCCGTGCTGGCCATGTCCTCCACGTTGGAGAAGCTGGGTGCCGGCACCGGCGCCGTCCCCAAGATCATCTCGGCCGTGGTGGTCATCGGCCTGGTTGTGGTGGCGGGCATCTACGGCTACGATCTGATCATGAAATGCCAGCAGGTCATCACGATCGTCGCAATCGTCATGACCGTCGGCTACTTCATCCTCGGTTGGGGGTACATCGACTTCGACGCGATCTCCTCCGCGCCCGACGGCTCGCTGCCGGCGATGCTCGGCTGCTGCTTCTTCGTGATGACGGGATTCGGCCTGGGATGGGTGAACATCGCCGCCGACTACTCGCGGTACCTGCCGCGTGACGCCTCGAACGCCGGCATCGTGTTCTGGAGCACGTTCGGCGCCTCGATCGCCAACATATTCCTCATCACCTACGGCGGCCTGATCGCGATCTCCGACTCCGAACTGGCCGAGAACGTCGGCAACGACCCGATCGGCGCCATGGCCAGCGTGCTGCCCACCTGGTATCTGGTGCCGTTCACGATCGTCTCCGTCATGGGCCTGATGTCGGCCGCCATCATGGACAACTACTCCAACGGCCTGGCGCTGCTGTCGTTCGGCATCAAGCTGCCCCGCACCGTGGCCGCGGCGCTGACCGCCGTGCTCACCGTCGTCGGCGTGGTCTACGTGACCTTCTTCTCCGATACCTTCATCGGCCCGTTCCAGGGATTCCTGACCACCCTCGGTGTGCCGATGGCCGTATGGGCCGGTATGTTCATCGTCGACGTGCTGCTGCGCAAACGCGACTATGACGCCGAGGCGCTCTACGACGCCAAGGGCATCTACGGGGCCTGGAACGTCAAGGCGCTGGCGATCCTGGCGGTCGGCACGTTCGTCGGCTGGGGTCTGGTGGTGAACACCGCGGCCAGCTGGCTGACCTGGCAGGGCTACCTGCTGGGCCCGCTCGGCGGCAAGGAAGGCAACTGGGCCTCGGCCAACCTGGGCGTCATCGTGGCGCTCGCCATCGGACTGATCGGCGCGTTCGTGCTGCAGCGCGCCGACATCAAACGGCAGGAGCTGGCCATGGACGCCGGCACCGGAAAGGAGCGGTGATGATCGATCCCGAGGAGTGGCTGGTCGTCATCGACCGGCAGAAGGTGTTCGCCGAATGCGAATGGTCCGACTGGGCCTGCCCCGACCACGCGTTCCAGAAAACCGACGAGGCCTTCGCGGCCTTGGCCCGGGCCTACGGCGACCGGGTCGTCTACACGCGGTATGTGGCGCCCGACAAGGCCGTCGACGCATGGGTCGGCTACTTCGAGATGTGGCCGCAGTTCCTCGTGCCGGCCGACGACCCGATGTACGACCTGACCGATGACACGGCGGCGCTCGCCGAAGGACACCCCGTGGTGACCCGCACGACGTTCGGCAAGTGGGGTCCCGAATTGGCGCAGGCGATCGGCGGCGCCCGCAAGATCGCCCTGTGCGGCGTGGCCACCGACTGCTGCGTGCTGACGACGGCGCTCGCCGCCGCGGACGACGGTGTCGCCGTCCGGCTGGTCGCCGACGCCTGCGCGGGCAGTTCCCCGGAGAACCATGAGATGGCGATCCGGACGATGGAGCTGTTCACCCCGCTGATCACCGTCACCGACTCGGCGGCCATCCTCGGCTGACCGACCCCACCGACCCCACCGACGCGCCCGACGCCACACAGACCGGCGTCGGGCGCGTCGACGACACCCCGCATACGAAGGAGCGACGCGATGACGCACGCCAATGCAGCCATGCCGGACGCTGCCGCGGCCCGATCGTCGGGCAGTTGGGAGGAATTCTGCGCCCCCGGGCCGTGGAACGCGCCGGCGGCCTACTGGTTCTGGCACCATATCCCCACACGGTCGGAAATCGTCGCGCAGATTCAGGCGATGAGGGACGCCGGCTACCAATCGTTCCAGATTCAGACAAGGCTGTCGTTCCCGCGGGACCGGTACCTGTCGGACGACTACCTGGCCATGTGCCGTCTCGCCGCCGACGAGGCCGCCTCCCGGGGGATGATGATCGGCATCTACGACGAATACAACTGGCTGTCCGGCCACGCCGGCGGACTGACCGTGCAGGGGCGGGACGAGCTGCGTGAGCGCCACCTGTTCCACGTCACCGTGCCTGTAGGCGCGTCGGGCCGTATCGCCGGCGCCATCACCGGCATACGGTCGCAGGACGTCGAATACCTGCAGGAACCCGGACGCCAGTGGGTGTACGACGGCGGGGAATCGCTCTGGGACGAATGGACGCTGATCGGCGCCATCGGCGTGACGGCGGACGGGCTGCCCGTTGACCTGACCGCCGGGGCGCATATCGACCGGGCGGACCCCCAAGGCTGTGCGACGAGCGTGGACGTGCCGCCGGCGTCGGGCATCCGGGAGGTGACCTTCCTGGTCGCGGCCCGCTGCCGCA
>NZ_DGVO01000023.1:0-4980 GCF_002394995.1 Bifidobacterium sp. UBA4282 | reverse complement strand
GATGGCGCCGCCGATGCAGGTGGCTGCGCCGCCGAACGGTTCGATCTCGGTGGGGTGGTTGTGGGTCTCGTTCTTGAACAGGAACAGCCAGTCCTGCATCTCGCCGTCCACGTCCACCTTGACCTTCACCGTGCAGGCGTTGATCTCGTCGGATTCGTCCAGATTCTTCAGGATGCCGTTGGACTTGAGCCACTTGGCGCCGATCGTGCCCATGTCCATCAGCGTGACCGGGCGCTCGTCGCGCCCCAGCTCACGGCGCATGGCCATATACCGGTCGAAGGCCGCCTTGACCACGGCGTCATCGATCTCGATATGTTCCAGCCGGGTGCCGAAGGTCGTGTGGCGGCAATGGTCCGACCAGTAGGTGTCGATGACCTTGATCTCGGTGATCGTCGGGTTGCGGCGCTCACCGCGGAAATACTGCTGGCAGAATCGGGCGTCGGCCAGATCCATCGCAAGGCCGCGTTCGTCGATGAACGCCTGCAGTCCGGCGTCATCCAGGTCGTTGAAGCCGGCGATGACCTCCACCTTGCCCGGCTGGGCGACCTCCATCCTCAGCGTGGTCTTCGTCTCCAACGACGCCTCACGCGCCTCAACCGGGTTGATGACGTAATGCTTGACGGCCTCAATGTCCGTCTCGCTCAGCGCTCCGGAGAGGGCATACACCTTGGCGGAACGCACGGTCGGGCGTTCGCCCTGGCTGATGAGCTGGATGCATTCGCTGGCCGAATCGGCGCGCTGGTCGAACTGGCCGGGCAGGTATTCGACGGCGAACACGGCGGCACCGCCGAAGTCCGGCAGATCGGCGCTCACCATGTCGACCTGGGGCTCGCTGAAGACGGTGGGCGTGGCCTGGTCGAACAGCTCCTGGCTGATGCCCTCCACGTCATACCGGTTGACGATGCGCACGCCCTCCAGCGCTTCGATGCCCAGGATGGTCCTCAACTCGCCGCACAGCTGCTGCGCCTCGACGTCGAATCCGGGCTTCTTCTCCACATATACGCGAAAAACCACGATTGGTTGCTCCTTGATAGTCAATACGGCCCGCATCCTTGCGAATGCGGGCCTTGCGGATGTCACTCGGCGGAATCGACGCCCTCGGTGGCGGCCAGGGCCATCAGACGGTCGTAGATCTCCTCATAGGCGGGGATGATGTTGCCCAGATCCCGGCGGAACAGGTCCTTGTCCAGATGCTCGATCTTGCCGCTGTGATCCTTCTGGTCCCACAGGCGGCAGGTGTCGGGGGTGATCTCGTCGGCGAGCAGGATCGCGCCGTCCGAGGTCTTGCCCTCCTCGATCTTGAAATCGACGAGCTTGACATCGATCCGGGCGAAGATGTCCAGCAGGGCGGTGTTGACGGCACGGGCCTGACGGGAGATCTCCGCGATCTCATCCTCGTCGGCCAGGCCGAGGGCCACGATGCCGTCCTCATTGATGAACGGGTCGCCCAACGCATCGGACTTCAGGCAGAACTCCAGGATCGGCTTCTTCAGTTCGGTGCCCTCCTCGACGCCGTAGCGCTTCGCGAAGGAGCCGGCGGCCGTGTTGCGCATGATGATCTCCAACGGATACATGTCCATCTTCTTGACCAGCTGCTCGGTTTCGGAGATGCGGCGCACGAAGTGGCTGTCCACACCACGGGCCTTGAGCAGGTCGAAGATCACGGAGGTGATGCGGTTGTTCAGCGAGCCCTTGCCTTCGATCTGGGCCTTCTTCTCGCCGTTGCCCGCAGTGGCCTGGTTCATGTACTCGACCCAGAGCACGTCCGGGTCGTCGGTGGCATACAGTTTCTTGGCCTTGCCCTCGTAGAGCTTCTCCAGCTTCTCCATGGTCTACCTTTCGCAAACCGCGACAAATCGCGGGATATCAAGGGTGAATGGTACGGGTACAGGCTATCAAGCGCCGACTACATCCGACACGGCATCCTCCGGTCCTCCCGCCGCCCCGGCTGTCGTTCAACGCACGTCCACGCGCAGCGTATCGGCCACATGTCCGGCCCGTGCACGCGCGTCGTCGGCGTTCGAACCGATTGACAGCGCCACAGCCATGCGCCGGTGTCCATGCACCTCGGGCTTGGCGAAGATGCGCAGGTCGGTGTCCGGTTCCGCCAGTGCCTCGGCCGTGTTCGAGAACACCGCTTCGCCCTCGCCCTCGACCACGATCGCATGGCTGGCCGCGGCCGCCCCTTGCGGAATCGAGAGCGCCGCATGCGCTTCGGTCACCGGCATACCCAGAATCGCGCGTGCATGCAATGCGAACTCGCTCAGACGTTGCGAGACCATCGTCACCATGCCCGTATCATGCGGGCGCGGGGAGACCTCATTGAACAGCACCGAACCATCGGTCAGCACGAACAGCTCCACGCCGAACACGCCCCATCCGTGCTCGCCGGTCGCTTGGGCCTTGCCGACCAGCCCCTCGACGGCGGTCCGCGCGATGCGGCGGGCCTGCTCCAGCACCGCGGCATCGGTGGCCGCCGGCTGCCAGGACTCGCGGTAGTCGCCGCTCTCCTGACGCTGTCCGATCGGTGCGCAGGTCACAATGCCTGCGGACGAGCTCACGGTCAGCACGGTCAGCTCGTAATCCAACGGGGCCAGCGCCTCCACAATCACGCGCGAGACATCGCCCTCGCCCGCGGCGCGGCGTCCGGTCTGCGCCTCCACCCACGCCGCGTCGATGCCGTCGGCGGATCGCACCACCGACTGGCCGTGTCCGGACGAGCTCATCACCGGCTTGACCACGCACGGATACCCCACGGCCTCGGCGCCGGCGCGCAGCTCCTCCAATGTGCCGGCAAAACGGTACGGCGTGGTCGGCAGCCCCAGCTCCTCATGGGCGATCACCCGCAGCCGTTCGCGGTCCATGCAGATCGCGGCGATCTCGGCGCTCGGCACCACCTGCATCCCCGCGGCCGCGGCCTCGGCCAGCTCGCCAGTGGCGATGGCCTCCACCTCCGGCACGATGATGTCGGGGCGCACCTCGTCGAACAACGCGCGCAGCTGTGCGGCGTCGGCCATATCCAGCACGCGCGCCTCGTGCGCCACCTGTTGGGCGGGGGCGCCGGCGTACGAGTCGGCGGCGCACACCCACGCGCCGAGCCGCATCAGCTCGATCACCACCTCTTTGCCCAATTCGCCGGCGCCCAAGAACAGCACGCGCGTGGCGCGACTGCCCAGCGGTGTGCCGAGTGGGCGGTCCGCTGCGTTCCCGGCGTCGGGAACGGGAACGGCGGCGGTGGACTGGTTGGCGGATTGGTCGATCGTGTTCTGCGTCATACTCACATTCTGCCATCGTCCGGCGATGTCGTGGCGACAGCGGCATGCACAGCCGCGGCGCGAGACATGGCCGCGCCGGGCGGCGTCACGTTTCGGACATGGCGGCAGCGGAATCATGCCAGGCGGCGGTAGAATGAGGGGATGAATGAACAAGGGTATGGGGGCAGCGAACGACCGTTGACCATCGCGATGGTGGTTGACACTTCGGGCAACCGCGGCAACGGCACATCGAATTCGGCGCTGCAATGGGCTGATGAACTCGAGCGGCAAGGACATCATGTCCGTCTGGTGGGCATCGGCGCCCCCGATTTCCCGGCACGGGTCAACCATGTGCCGTTGGTCAGCTGGGTGGCCAGGAAGCAGCAGATGCAGTTCGCCGAACCGAGCGACACGCTGTTTCGCGCAGCATTCCTCGGGGTGGACGTGGTGCACCTGTACACCCCGTTCCGGTTCTGTCAGCACGCCTGCCGGATGGCTCGGCAGATGGGCATCCCGGTGACCGCCGGATATCATGTGCAGCCTGAGAACATCACGTATTCCGCCGGGCCGCTCAAGCATGTGCCCGGCATCGACGCGATCATCTACCGCCTGTTCGACTGGTGGCTGTTCTCCAAGGTCGATCGCATCCACGTGCCCACGGAACTGGGCGCGAGCCTGCTGCGTTCTCACGGCTACCGGACGCCGATCACGGTGATCTCCAACGGATACGAACCGCGATTCACGCCCAAGGTCCAGCGTGACGCCGGCGCGCCGGCGCCGGTGCCGTTCCATATCGTGGCCTCGGGCCGACTGAGTAATGAGAAGGATCAGATTACGCTGATTCGTGCGGCGGCGATGTGCCGGCACGCCTCCTCCATCCGGCTGACGATTGCCGGCACCGGTCCGTTGAAGAGACGGCTGCAACGGACGGCGGACCGTCTGCTGCCGGGACAGGTGGAAATCGGTTTCCACCGCAACGCCGAGATGCCGGAGCTGCTGCGTTCCGGCGACCTGTTCGTGCACCCGTCCATCGCGGATTTGGAATCGGTGAGTGTAATCGAGGGTATGGCCAGCGGTCTGGTGCCGGTGATCGCCGCATCGAGCCTGAGCGCGGCGGGACAGTTCTCGCTGGTGGACGAATCGCTGTTTCCGGTGGGGGATGTTGCGGCGCTCGCTCAGCGCATCGACTGGTGGATCGATCATCCGTCCGAGTTGTCCGCGTGGGGATCGCGTTACGCCGAACACACCAAGGCGCATTATTCGGTGGAAGCGAGTGTTCGTCGGTTCGTGGCGATGGAGCGCGAAGTCATCGCCGGACGATCCGGGGCGCGGAACGCATAGGGCCGACGACGAATCCGTCACCGGCCCGGTGCCCGTGCACCGCTCGGCGGTGCCACGGCGGAGTCATGGCAGCGTCACAGCAGTGCGATCAGCTCGTCGACCTGTTCGTCGGTGGTGGACCAGGCGGTGCAGATGCGCATCACCGTATGCGTGTCGTCGGCCTTCTCCATGAACCCGAGACGGACATGCTCCTGCAGGCGGGCGATCGTCTCGTTGTCCATCGTGATGAAGATTTGGTTGGTCGGCGTCTCCATCGTCAATGTATAGTCGCGCTCGCGCAGCACCGTGCGGATACGGGCGGCGGCCTCGTTGGCATGACGGGCGATGGCCATGTAACGGTTGTTCTCGAACAGCGTGTCGAACTGCAGGCCGAGCAGCCAGCCCT
>NZ_DGVO01000042.1:12309-24673 GCF_002394995.1 Bifidobacterium sp. UBA4282 | reverse complement strand
GTCCAACAAACGGGGCGCAGTTCATTGTCGGGGGCACGTCGCGGGGGCGGGACGACCGCGGAATCCACGCGCCATCGCGGGCCGACCATGACGCGCCGGCCGTCCAGTACGTCGTCAGCGTAATCGCCAACCGGGTGGTTCCACGTAGACTGGAACCACCCATACCATCGAGGGAAAGGAAACGTTATGGCATTGACTTTTGTGGTTCCCGGTCTGGATGAGGCCGCTTCGGAGAAGGCCATCGCGATCCTGCAGAACCGGCTCAGCCAGGAGCAGGAGGCCGCGCTGGTGCTCAAGCATGCGCACTGGAACGTGACCGGACCGAACTTCATCGCCGTGCACGAGATGCTCGATCCGCAGGTCGAGGCCGTGCTCGGCATGGCCGACGAGACGGCCGAGCGCATTGCCACGATGGGCGGCGCACCGGACGGCAGCGCCGACGCGATCACCCGCAACCGCACGTGGAAGCCGTTCGATCTGGAAGGCCGCCATTCTACGGAGGAGTATCTGCAGGCGCTGATCGAATACTATGACGCCATGATCGTCGACGACCGCAAGGCAATCGCCGAGCTTGACGAACTGGATCTGGTCAGCTCGAACATCATGCAGGACCATGTGCAGGAGCTGGAGAAGTTCCAGTGGTTCATGCGCAGCCATCTGGCCTGACCGGTTCCCGCATATACACAGAACGCGAATCGCACACCGCCGGAGGGTGTTCCGCAATCCATGCGGAGACGCCCTCCGGCGGCTTCGTATCGACCTACCCCGCCGTATAGCGATTGAGCTCGCGGCGCAGACGACGCCAATCCGGTAGATACCGCGTCATACGGCGTTGGAACTCCGCCCCGTGCCCGTTGGCCCACAGATGCGTCATCTCATGGACGAGCACATATTCGAGATACTGGGGCGGCAGCAGGCCCAGCTGCAGATTCAACCGGATGCGACCGGTCCGCGGCGTGCAGGATCCCCAACGGGTCGTCATCGCACGCAATGTGATATGCGTCGGACGTTTGCCGATGACTGCGGACCAGTGTTCTACCAAGGCCGGCAGCCGCGCGTCGATCGCCGACGCGGCGCGATTCCGGCGCTCCGGCGTCCACCACGATGCGGCATCGTGGATGAAACCGGCCGGCTCCCCGCCGTGCGACGCGCCGTCCGCAGCCGTGTCCGCCAGACGTTGCCGAGCCTCCCGTATGCGCTGCTGCTGTGCCAGTATCCATGACCGACGTTCACGTGCGAACCGTTCTATCTGCCCGTCGGTCATCTGCAGCGGTGCGGAGACCACGATATCGCCCTGCGGCGGCTTGATGCGCAGATACATGTTCTTGATGGGTTTGCGCGTTACCTGAAGCACCAAACCGTCAACAACCAGCACCTCGGGTCTGGACGATCGGCTTCGGGCCGTGGCACGGTATGACATGCCTTCCATTGTTCCGCATGCCCACGTCACCCACTGCGACACGCCGGTTGACAAATTACGGCGAACTGGTAAGCTGTCTTTTTGTGCGCGAAAGCGTGCGATAACTTTGGGCCCGTAGCTCAGGTGGTTAGAGCGCATCCCTGATAAGGATGAGGTCGGAGGTTCAAGTCCTCCCGGGCCCACTTCAGAACAGGAAAGCGGCTTTTACGGCCGCCTTTTTTGTACTGGATCGGGGCATTAGCGCAGCTGGTAGCGCATCTGCTTTGCAAGCAGAGGGTCACCGGTTCGAGTCCGGTATGCTCCACTTCCAAAACCCGCGGAACTGATGTGGTTCCGCGGGTTCTTCATATCACGCCGAAATGCCGTGTCGTCATGTCCACGCGACAACACGGCATCCTAGCGGACGCTACGCGCACGTGTTGTCGCAACTGTACGACAACACGACATCCAAGCGGGCGCGTCAGAAGTCCCAGTCGTCGTCATCGGTTTCGACGGCCTTGCCCATGACGTACGAGCTGCCGGAACCGGAGAAGAAGTCGTGGTTCTCGTCGGCGTTCGGGGATAGGGCGGCCAGAATCGCCGGGTTCACATCGCAGATCTCGGCGGGGAACAGCGCCGGATAGCCCAGGTTCATCAGTGCCTTGTTGCCGTTGTACCGCAGGAACTTCTCCACATCCTCGGTCAGACCCACGCCGTCGTACAGCGACCGCGTGTACTCCACCTCGTTGTCGTACAGCTCGTTGAGCAGGTCGTACGTGTACTCCTCCATCACCGCACGCTCCGCATCGGAGACCGCCGCCAGACCCTTCTGGTACTTGTAGCCGATGTAGTACCCGTGCACGGCCTCGTCTCGGATGATCAGGCGGATCACGTCGGCCGTGTTGGTCAGCTTGGCATGCGCCGAGAAGTACATCGGCAGGTAGAACCCCGAGTAGAACAGGAACGATTCGAGCAGCGTGGAGGCCACCTTGCGCTTGAGCGGGTTGTCGCCCTCGTAGTAGTCCAGCACGATCTGCGCCTTGCGCTGCAGGTGTTCGTTGCTCTCGCTCCATGCGAACGCCTCGTCGATTTCGGCGGTCGAGCACAGCGTCGAGAAGATCGACGAATACGACTTGGCGTGCACCGACTCCATGAACGCGATATTCGTGTACACAGCCTCCTCGTGCGGCGTCAGCGCGTCCGGGATCAGCGACACGGCGCCGACCGTGCCTTGGATGGTGTCCAGCAGCGTCAGACCGGTGAACACGCGCATCGTCAGCGTGTGTTCGGCCTCGCGCATCTGCTGCCAGACCGGGATGTCGTTGGATACCGGAACCTTCTCCGGCAGCCAGAAGTTGCCGGTGAGCCGGTCCCAGACCTCAAGGTCCTTCTCGTCTTCCAGACGGTTCCAGTTGATGGCGGTGACGCGGTCGATGAGCTTGAGCGGCTGGCGGGGGATGGAGATGGGTGCCATGGTATGCTCCTGGTTCTTTCTACTGTGCGGTGGGTGGTGGGGTGTGCGCGGTGTGCGATGGGGGGAGGGGAGGCGCGGCGTTACAGCATGCAGCTGACGCAGCCGGCGACCTCGGTGCCTTCGAGCGCCTGCTGGCGGATGCGGATGTAGTACAGGGTTTTGATGCCCTTGCGCCAGGCGTAGATCTGCGCCTGGTTGAGGTCGCGCGTGGTGGCCGTGTCCGGGAAGAACAGCGTCAGGCTGAGTCCCTGGTCCACATGCTGCGTGGCTTCGGCGTAGGTGTCCACGATGGCGCGCCAGCCGATCTCGTAGGCGTCGCGGAAGTATTCGAGGTTCTCGTTGGTCATGTATGCGGCCGGGTAGTAGACGCGCCCGATCTTGCCCTCCTTGCGGATCTCGATCTTCGAGGCGATCGGATGGATCGAGCTGGTGGCGTGGTTGATGTAGCTGATCGATCCGGTCGGGGGCACGGCCTGCAGATACTGGTTGTAGATGCCGTCACGCAGGATCGCGTCACGCAGCTCCGCCCAGTCACGCGCCGTGGGGATATGGATGCCGCGATCGGCGAACAGCTGCCGGACGCGTTCGGTGCGCGGCTCCAGCGACCGACGGCCATCGGTGTACTTGTCGAAGTAGTTGCCTTCGCCGGCCGGCTTGGCGTAGTCCGACGTGGGGAACGAGGCGAACGCGCGCCCGCGCTCCACGGCCAGGGCGTGCGATGCCCGGTAGGCGTGGTAGGCCACGGTCATGAAATACATGTCGGTGAAGTCCAACGCCTCCTCGCTGCCGTACTGGATGCGTTCGCGGGCCAGGAACCCGTGCAGGTTCATCTGCCCCAGACCGATCGCATGCCCTTCCTCGTTGGCGCGCAGCACCGACGGCACGCAAGCCATCGAGGTCTGTTCGGGCACGGCGGTCAACGCGCGGATCGCGGTGCGCACGGTGGCGCCCAGGCCGGCGTCCATCGTCTTGGCGATGTTCAGCGAGCCGAGATTGCAGGACACATCGCGCCCGACGTACTCGTAGCTCAGATCCTCGCGGAACGTGCTCGGCTCCTGCACCTGCAGGATCTCCGAACACAGGTTGGACATCACCACGCGCCCCTCGATCGGGTTCGCCCGGTTGACCGTGTCCTCGAATACCAGGTAGGGGTAGCCGGATTCGAACTGCAGCTCGGCCAGCGTCATGAAGAACTGCCGGGCGTCGATCCAGGTCTTGCGGATGCGCTCGTCGGCCACCATGCGATCGTATTCCTCGGTCACGCTGATGTCGGCGAACGGCTTGCCGTACACCCGTTCCACATCGTAGGGGCTGAACAGCGCCATCCGTTCCTTGCGCTTGGCCAGTTCGAACGTGATGTCCGGCACCACCACGCCCAACGCCAGCGACTTGATGCGGATCTTCTCGTCGGCGTTCTCGCGCTTGGTGTCCAGGAAACGCAGGATGTCCGGGTGGTGCGCGTTGAGGTACACCGCGCCCGCCCCCTGCCGCGCGCCCAACTGGTTGGCGTACGAGAACGAGTCCTCCAACAGTTTCATCACCGGCACCACGCCGCTGGACTGGTGTTCGATCTGCTTGATCGGGGCGCCCAGCTCGCGCAGGTTGCTCAGCAGCAGCGCCACGCCGCCGCCCCGCTTGCTCAGCTGGAGCGCGGCGTTGATGCCGCGCGAGATCGACTCCATGTTGTCCTCGATGCGGATCAGGAAGCAGCTGACCGGTTCGCCCCGCTGCGCCTTTCCCAGGTTCAGGAACGTCGGGGTGGCGGGCTGGAAGCGGCCCGCGATGATCTCGTCGGCCACACGCGTGGCCATCTGCTCGTCACCGGCGGCCAGCGCCAACGCCACGGCGGCCGCACGCTGCGGAAAATCCTCCAGGTATCGGGTGCCGTCGAAGGTCTTCAGCGCGTACGACGCATAGAATTTGAATGCGCCGAGGAACGTACCGAATTCGAAGCCCGACGATTCCACGTGCGCATAGAAGCGGTCCAGGAACTCGGGAGAGTAGCGGTCGAACACCGCACCGTCGTAGTAGTTGTTGCGGATCAGGTAGTCCAGCCGCTGCCGGGTGGTGGGGAACGCGATGGTGTTCTCCGCCACATGACCGGTCACGTATTCGCGCTCGGCGGCCTTGTCCTTGTCGAACTGGATGCGTCCCTGCGCATCGTACAGGTTGAGCATGGCGTTGAGCGCGTGATAGTCGTGCGACGGGTCGTAGGCAGTGTCCGCCGGCGGTACCGTGCCGTTCGTGGTGGTCATGAGTGGTTGCCTTTCGTGAGGAAATCGATGACGCCCTGTCGGACCTTGTCCGCGTCTCCGGGCAGGCCCATCAGTTCGAAGCGGTAGAGGAACGGGACGCCGCATTTGGCGGCGATGATGGTTCCGGCGGCGCAGTACGCTTCACCGAAGTTGGTGTTGCCGGAGGCGATGACGCCCCGGATCCATGTCCGGTTGCCGGGGTCGTTCAGGAACCGTTTGACCTGAACGGGCACGGCCTTGCGGGAATCGCCGCCGCCGTAGGTCGGCACCATCAGCACGTAGGGTTCGCGTACGACGAGCGCGGGATCGCCCGCCCTCAGCGGGATGCGGTATACGGCGATGCCGGTGTCCTCGAACCGGCAGCGGGCGACGAATCGTGCGGTGTTCTCGGAGGCGGACGAGAAGTAGACGAGTGCGCTCATGCCGCCACCGCGGCCGCCGTATGGGAGGCGGCATGCGACTCCTCGTCATGCCGCTCAGCCAGGGTACGCAGCAGGTCCGGCCGGTATCCGGTCCACACGCGGTCTCCATCCATGACGACCGGCGCCTGCCGGTACCCGGCCGCACGCAGCATCGCCGACGCCTCGGTATCGACCGTCACGTCGATCTGCCGATAGGGCACACCCATGCGATCGAGCTGACGTTTTGTGGCGTTGCACTGCGGGCAGCGCGGGGTGCTGTAGACGATGACGGTCATGGCGTACTCCTCGGTCTCTTCCGGATCCTGTCGATTGATGTGTCCCCTACGGTACCCCGAAAGCCACGCGACGTCACTACTATTTCTAGTGATACATATCACACTGAACCACCATATCTAGTGGTTATGGGCGTCATTGCCCCAATCCGCCAACCACCTTGACACCCCCGACACGCCCCAGTTCCCCCGTAGCGGACGTAAGACCGATCTGTGCGCAAATACGTTTGGGTGCCGTGAACCGGCCGAGGTCCACGGCACCCAAACGTCATACAGCCGCCGACGGCCGACTACTCCACGTTGGCGTGGTTGGCGTTCGCGTCGGCGTCGGAGACCTCGTCACGACGCGAGATCATCAGGCACAGCGCGTCGAGCGCAATGTGCACCGACTGGTCGAACAGCGAACTCAGCAGCTGGATGGATCCGCCGGCCTCGCCCTTGACACGCCCCGGCACCACGATCACCGCATCGGCCACGTCCGCCAACGGCGACTCGGGCTTCGAGGTGACGGCGATCACCTTGACGCCGAGTTTCTTGGCGGCTTCGGCATCCTCCACGGTGTGCTTGGTCTTTCCCGAGCCCGAGATGGCCACCAGCACGTCGCCTTCGTGCATGGAGGGACAGATGGTTTCCCCCATCATGTAGCTCGTATAGCCGATATGCATCATGCGCATCGCAAATGCACGCGCCTGGAATCCGGACCGGCCCTCGCCGGTGGCGTAGACGCGGTCGTTGCGCCCGATCACGCCCATGGCGTTGACCAGGTCACGCTCGTCCATCTTGGCGATCACGCCGTTGATCTCCTCGGCGATCTGATCCAAAATACGGTTCATCGTATGTCTCCTTAGTGATTACCTGTAGTCCTCTTGACGTTCCGCGGCCTGCCCCGGCCCTACGCCGCCAGCTCCTTGCAGCGGCGGGCTACCGCGGCGATGTCGGCGGCCTTGGTGACGGCCGATCCCATGATCGCGATCTCCACGCCTTCCGCCGCCAACCCGGCCAGCTGGTCGGGCTTGATGCCGCCGGCGACCGCGATGCGACGGATCTGCGGGAACCTCTCGCGGAACGCACGCACCTGCCCGATCGGGTCCGCGGTGGCACCGGAGTCGACCGAGGTGTGCAGGCAGTACACGGCGTCGACGAATCCGCCGATTCGTTCGATACGCGCGTCGTCGCACTCCAACAGGTCGATCATCATCGTGCCGTGGTGGGCGGCCGCGGACGCCGCGCACGCCTCCAACGTGCCCATCGACGCCGACCCCATAACGGTCAGGTACGCAAACCCGCAGTCGTACCCCAGATCGAATTCGTACTTGCCTTCGTCGCAGGTCTTGATGTCGGCGAGCAGCGCCACCTGGCCGCCATAGTCCTCCGTCAGCCGGGTCAGTGCACGCAGGCCGTATTCCTTGGTCAGCGACGTACCGATCTCCACGATGTCGGCGGCATCCGCCACCTGCGCGACGATCGATCGCGCCTGCAGCATGTCGACCCGGTCGATGGCCACCTGCAGCTTCACAGCTCCACCTCCTTGCGCGGCGTGAACGCGATGAACTTCCGCAGCTCCTCCACGGTCGGCAGCCCCTCCGAATCGGAGACGCTGGTGACCTGGATCGCACCGACGGCGTTCGCCCGCTCCAGCAGCGCATCGTCATCCAGCCCTTCAAGCAGACCGGTGATCACGCCGGAGGCGAATCCGTCGCCGGCACCGACGGTGTCGACCACGTCCACCACGAAGCTGGGCACCACAACCTCCGTGCGGCCGCCGTCGGCATTGCGTCCGAACGCCACCGAGCCTGTGTCACCGAGCTTGATGATGACCTTGCCGATGCCCATATCCAGATAGTAGTCGGCGATGTCGCGCGGATCCTGGCGCCCGGAGAACAGCCGGCCTTCGGACAGGCCGGGCAGGAACACGTCGCATTTGGCGGCGAGCCGGTTGGTCGCCTCGATCATCGCCTGCTGGCTCGGCCACAGAGTGGGCCTCGGGTTGGGGTCGAAGAGCACCGTCACACCGTGCGCCTTGGCAGCGTCCACCAGGGCGTTGACGGTCTCGTACGTCTGGTCGGTGAGCGCGGAGAAGATACCGGTGACGTGCAGGATGCGCACGCCGGCGAAGTCCACGTCGTCCACGATGTCCGGCGTGGTCTTCGAAGCGGCGGAACCGGCGCGGAAATAGATCACCTTAGGCTCGCCGTCGCTGGAGCGGACCTTGAGCTGGAAGCCGGTGGCCGCGCCCGAGACGCGGCGGATGGCCGAGGTGTCGATGCCGGTGGCGTTCATGTAGTCGACGATAAGGTCGCCCTGCCAGTCGTCGCCCAACTGCGTGACGTACCCGATGCTGTGCCCCTGACGGCTGACGCCGATGGCGACGTTGAATTCGGCGCCGGCCATCTGCCGGGGCAGCTGCCGTGCTTCGAGATAGGTTTCGGTGGAATCGGCGATGAGGTTCACCATGGGTTCGCCGATAGTCATGACTTCAGGCATGATGCGCTTCTTTCTGACTGATAGTGTTTGGCGTGTCGATTCGGTTTTGGGAAGGCAGCGGGTCAGGCGACCACCTGGCGGACGAGTGCGACCTGTTCGGCGACGCGATCGGCCGGAATCGGGAACTCCAGGAAGACCGGCACGCTCGGGACCAGCTGCGGCAGCATCGCCTGCCAGTCGATGACGCCGTCCTGCAGCATCGTGGTGGACAGCGCGGCCCGATCCGCCGCCCCGTTGACGTTCTTCAGGTGGAAGACGGTGATGTCCGGCAGCAGTTGGGCGAACGCCGCGTCGGCGTCCTCGCCGCGCCAGAACCAGTTGCCCAGGTCGAAGGTGTATCCGATGGCGCCGCCGACCTCACGGATATGGGCGAGCGACGCGGCGGTGCAGGCCAGCGTGCCGTTCTCCGGGGTCTGGTCGTTCTCGATGGTCAGTGTCAGACCGCGTGCGGCGGCGGCATCGTCGATCGCGGCGATCACGGCAGCATCCACGTCCTTGACGTCGCCTTGGTTGAATTTGACGTTCCGGACGCCCATGCGCACCGCCTCATCCAGGAAGCCCTCGAAACCGAGGTTGGCCGCGCCGCCGATGGTCAGAGATTCCGGCACCGAGTAGAACAGATCCAGCCCGTTGGCTTCGGCCGCCTCGCGGATGCGGTCGAATTCCGCATCATCCTTGATGTATTCGCGGCGGACCTCGGCCAGGGTGACGCCGTGTCCCGCGATGGTCGGCAGCAGCGCGGACTGCGCGGTGCCGTTATTGAGTTCCTGCATGTAGACGAGCAGGTTGATGCCGATGGTGGTCATATCAGCTCCTTGATTGACGTTGGTGACGATGTTGACGATGTTGGATACGAATCAGAACAGGGTGAGCGCGGCGAGTCCCATGATCGGGAACGTGCACAGCCAGTAGACCGGCACACCGTTCTTCAGGAAGGTCTTGGGCTCCAGCTCGTTGTATTCCACGGCCCACATGTTCCAGGACTGGGTCACGCAGCTGGAGATGCAGGTCATAGAGGGGACCACGAGCATGGCGAACAGGAACCAGACGTCGAAGATGCCCATGCCCATCAGGATGCCGATGACGGCCGAGCCCGCGCCGTACAGCTCCAGCGGGCCGCGGAACAGGGCGAGCGGCGCCAGGATGCAGACGGCCAGGCCGAGGATCAGCTCGTTGTTCGGCACCACCGAGGTCAGCGCCGGTCCGAAGTCGGCCATGACGGTGACGGCGGTCTGCTGGAAGAACCGCAGCACGAGCAGC
This sequence comes from Bifidobacterium sp. UBA4282, assembly GCF_002394995.1. Lineage (NCBI taxonomy): Bacteria > Bacillati > Actinomycetota > Actinomycetes > Bifidobacteriales > Bifidobacteriaceae > Bifidobacterium > Bifidobacterium sp. UBA4282. Next base: position 15,107 of record NZ_DGVO01000042.1, on the reverse strand, counting down.
ATGATGATCAGGCTGCCGATGTCGCCGATGGCGGTTTTGGCGGTGGAGTTGAGCATGTCCACGAAGCCCTTGTAGGTCTTCATATGGCCGGTGCCGAGGAAGGCCAGGATGGAGGCCAGGAACAGGGCGGGGACCGAATCCCACTGGAACAGGATGCTCAGCGCCACAGGCACGATCGGCAGCACGTAGGTCCATACCGGCACCTGCGGGATCTCGCCGGTGCGATCGGCGGGGTTGCCCACCTCGTACGGGGTGCCGTTCTTGATGGCCTTCGAGTTGATCAAGATGAAGATGATGACGGCCACCATCTGGATGACCATGGCGGGGATGCCGAAGCCCAGATAATGGCTGCCCCATTCGACCACCTGGCCGTCGGGGGAGTCGTAGTTCTGGTAGAAGGCCGCGAACTGCGCGAACATCACGCTGTTAATCCACATGGCGGCGCCGATCGACAGGGTGAACACCGGCACGGACACGCGCTTGGGGACGCCCAGATGGCCGAGGATCGGGAACAGGATCACGCCGATGGCGATGGCGGAGCCGACGCCGTAGGCGCTGGTGAAGATCAGACAGGTCACCAAGGCCACGGCGATGGTGGCCAGCACCGGGCTTTTCTCACCGACCTTGGCGGTGCGGTAGGAGATCGAGGCGGCGATGCCGGTATCGACCAGCACACGGCCGAACCATGCGCCGCAGACGATCTGGATGATGGTCGGACCGTACGTCAGGGCCGGTTGCGCGAAGACATCATTGATGATGTCGAACGGCTCGCCGACTCCGAAGGCCACGCCGAGGAAATAGATGGCCAGCCACACGATGGTCAGAATGAAGAACCCCACGGTGAGGTTGCCGCCACGCATGGCATAGAACACGAAGCACGCGAACGATGCGATGAGCAGTATGCCCATGATCCAGATAATCACGTTGCCTCTCCTCTCTACATTGAGTGGAACCGGCAGGCCATTGCCGTTTCCATTGTTACATCCATGTATTGTGTACCGATTTCGTTTATCGGTTACGTTAATCGGTAAACAACATGATATACCCGTCTTGTTTATCGGTTAACTACGGCGTGTCGCAAATCAACAGTTGACAAAGTGACGAAAACCGCCTCGATTCCGCACACTTTCACACAGCATCAATATGTCAACCGTTGAAAAAGTTGCACCAACAGACCGATTTGCGCATACAAGTCAACAGTTGACCGACGAACGGCGGGCGGACCGGCCTGTCATGCGACCGCGCACAAGGACAGGCTCACCGCGTCGAATCGAATATGCACAGCCGCGCAGGAACGTCCACCACGGTGTACGGGGCATCGGAACCGTCATAGACGCGGGCCGTCAGCGTCTCGGCCGCCACCCGCCCCATCTCGATCGGCCGCTGATCCAGGCACGTGATCCCGAACCCGCAGTACCGGGCCCACAGTTCCTCGGCGAACGCGCACAAGCCGATCCTCTCAGGCAACGGCTGCGGCAACGTCCCGAGCAGGTCACGCATCGTCTCCTCATTGTTGGCGAACAGGCACACCCGGTCGCCACGGTAACGTGCCAGCAGCGCCGACATCATCTCACGCAGCTCGTCGACCGTCTCATACACCGAGATCTCACCATGGAACCGCCCGGCCGCAAGGAACGATTCAACAGCCTCACGACGGGCGGTACGCGTGCTGACCCCCTCCGTCGGGCGCGTCACGAACACCACCGCGTCGAACCCTCGACTCTCCAAGTGAGCCATCATCTCGGACACGGCCTGCACATTGGCGGTCTGCACGCCATCGCAGACGGTCGGATGGATGATGCGGTCCAGCAGCACCACCGGCTTATGTGTCTCCTCCAGACAGTAGGAGGACAGCCATTCGTCGTTGCCGCCCACCGTGTTCACGATCAGGCCGTCGACCTGTGCATCCAGAAGCGATTCGATATTGGCCCGCTCCAACGCCCCCTGGTTGTTGGAGTCACTGACCAGCAGCTGCACATCGCGTTCCCGGCACACCTGCTGGATGCCCTTGAGCAGCAGGGAGCTGAACGGGTTGCCGATGTCGGCAATCGTCACGCCGATCATATGGCTCACGGTGGCCTTGAGCCCCTGCGCCATCCGGTTCGGACGGTACCCAAGCTCGTCGATCACCTGGGCTATGCGGGCCTTCGTCTCATCGGACATATACCCGAAGTTCCCGTGCAGATACCGGGAGATCGTGGTCTTCGACACACCCACCGCCGCGGCGACGTCCCCCATGCTGGGCTGTCGATTCGTTTTCGTCCTGCTCATGACTCCCATTGTCCATCATTCCCACGTCATCGCGGAGCATCCCGGGGTAATCGGATGTTGGACAGTCCCGTGGGACTTGCCACCCCACCGCATAGAATATTGCCGTTTGGCAATGACCCAAAGTAGGGAGAGTCTATGTTCACCAACGAATATGTCAAGCGCGTGTATGCCCAAGTGGAGCAGCGCGACGGCGACCAGCCCGAGTTTCTGCAGGCGGTCAGGGAAGTACTCGAAACCCTCGAACCTGTGGTGGCCAGGCACCCCGAGTATGAGGCCAACGCCGTGCTCGAGCGGTTCGTCGAGCCGGAGCGCGTGGTCAAGTTCCGCGTGGTCTGGATGGACGACGAGGGCAAGCCGCAGGTCAACCGCGGTTACCGCGTACAGTTCAACTCCGCTATCGGCCCCTACAAGGGCGGTCTGCGCTTCCACCCGACCGTGACCGAATCGGTGATCAAGTTCCTCGGCTTCGAGCAGATCCTCAAGAACTCGCTGACCACGCTGCCGATGGGCGGCGGCAAGGGCGGCTC
>NZ_DGVO01000042.1:0-12262 GCF_002394995.1 Bifidobacterium sp. UBA4282 | reverse complement strand
GGCGGCAAGGGCGGCTCCGACTTCAACCCGAAGGGCCGTTCGGATGCCGAGGTCATGCGCTTCTGCCAGGCCTTCATGACCGAGCTGCAGCGCCACATCGGCCAGTTCACCGACGTTCCGGCGGGCGACATCAACGTCGGTGCACGTGAAATCGGCTATCTGTTCGGCCAGTACAAGCGCATCCGCGACGAATATTCGGGCGTGCTGACCGGCAAGGGTCTGGAATTCGGCGGCTCGCTGGCCCGTACCGAGGCCACCGGCTATGGCCTGTGCTACTACACGCAGGAGGCCCTGCGCGTGCTGCGTGGCGATTCGTTCGAGGGCAAGACCGTGGCGATCTCCGGCTCCGGCAACGTGGCGATCTTCGCCACCGAGAAGGTTCAGGCCCTCGGCGCCAAGGTGGTGACCGTCTCCGATTCCAACGGCTACATCTACGATCCGAACGGCATCCAGCTCGATGTGGTCAAGGACATCAAGCTCGGCCACCGCGGCCGCATCAAGGAGTACGCCGAGCGCGTGCCGGGTTCCGAATACCATGAGGGCTGCAAGGGCGTGTGGACCGTCAAGTGCGACATCGCGCTGCCCTGCGCTACCCAGAACGAGATCGACGAGGAATCCGCCAAGGCGCTGGTGGCCAACGGCTGCACCGTGGTCTGCGAGGGCGCGAACATGCCCTCCACCCCGGAGGCCATTGAGGTGTACAAGGCCAACAACGTGCTGTACGGCCCGGCCAAGGCCGCGAACGCCGGCGGCGTGGCCGTCTCCGGTCTGGAGATGAGCCAGAACAGCTACCGTCTGGCGTGGAGCTTCGAGGAGACCGACGCCAAGCTCAAGGGCATCATGGAGTCCATCGTGGCCAACACCCTGGCCGCCGCCAAGGAGTACGGCGAGGAAGGCGATCTGATGGCCGGCGCGAACATCGCGGGCTTCGTCAAGGTGGCCGACGCGATGGTCGCCCAGGGCTGGTGCTGATTGCCGGCATGGCCCGATAGAGTCCGACTACTCGACTAGGGGACTCCCGCGAGTTGCGGGAGTCCCTTTGCATATGACCGAACCTGATACTCGGCTGCGTCCACGCATAAAAATATCCCGCACCATGCGGTGCGGGATGTCCGATATCGAGATGTGCCGTCAGTCGTCACCAAGGGTGACGTGGATGCCGCCGACCAGCGAACTGACCACGTTATACAGCAGCGCCACGATGGTAATCAGCACCGTAACAATCACGACCTCGATGATCGAGAAGATCGTCACGGCCGACAGCACGGTGCTCAGCGAGAACACGTTCGCCAGATCCAGTCCGCTGGCATCCAGACCGGTGGTGGAGACCAGCTGGGTGATCTGGTCGAATACGCCCACCACATTCAGCAGCGCCCACAGCAGGCCGGCGGCCACGATCTGAATGAGACCTGCGGCGATCGACAGCATGAACGTGACCTTGGCCACGGACCAGGCATCCACGCGCGTCAGCGACAGGCTCATGCGACGTGCCCTCGGCGCGGGACGGCGCACCGGACGGGAGGGAATCGTGCCACCGGAATGCTCACGCTCCTGCTCCTCGCTGATCAACGGCTGATTGGAAACGGAACGTGCCACTCGCGGAGCGGCCGACTCCTGCTGGTCGTCCATATAGTCGACGACCTCATCCACCTCGGGATTGCGATCCTCAGGATTCTCACTCATCGTTGCTCCTTGGAAATCAAGCTCTTGTACGTGACGCTACCAGTGTTTCAGGACGATTACTCGCCGTCCGGGCCGGTCTGCACAGTCTCAACAGGCTGGGACTGCCCCTTTTCGGACTGTTCCGGTGCTTCGTCGGTCTCGTCGTCGTCCTGCTCGGCGTTGCGGGCGATCGAGATGATCACGTCGCCCTTGTCCGGCTTGGCCAGGGTCACGCCCTGCGTGGTACGACCGGTGCGCTTGACCTCGGACACATCGGAGCGGATCACCTTGCCGGAACGCATGATGGCCATGACCTGATCGCTTTCATCCACCACCAACGCGCCGACCAGGGATCCACGTTCGTCGGTCAGCTGCACGGCCTTGACGCCGAAGCCGTTACGGCCCTGCAGACGGTATTCGCTGATCGCGGTGCGCTTGGCGAAGCCCTCGTCGGTGACCACCAGCAGATCCTTGTCGGTGTCTCCCCAGACCACATCCATGGCCAGTAGCTCGTCGCCATCGCGGAACTTCATGCCCTGCACGCCGGCGGTCTGGCGGCCCATCGGACGCAGCTGCTCGTCGTCCGCCTTGAACTTCAGACTCATGCCATGGCGCGAGACCAAGATGATGTCGTCCTCGGCGTTGCACAGCGCGGCGCCGATCAGCTCGTCCGCGTTCTCGCCGTTCTCGTCGGCCATCAGGCGCACGGCGATCAGGCCGCCCTGACGCGGCGAATCGTACTCGGCCAGCGCGGTCTTCTTGACCTTGCCGGAACGAGTGGCCAGCACCAGGTACTTGGCGACCTCGTAGTTCGGGATCGACAGCACGGTCTGGATCGACTCGCCGGGCGCGAACTGCAATAGGTTGGCCACATGCTGCCCCTTGGAATCGCGCGACCCCTCGGGCAGCTCGTACGCCTTCAGACGGTAGACGCGCCCCTTATTGGTGAAGAACAGCAGCCAGTTGTGCGTCGAGGTCAGGAAGAAGTGGTCGACCACGTCGTCCTCGCGCAGCTTGGCGCCCTTGATGCCCTTGCCGCCGCGGTGCTGGGCGCGGTATTCGTCGGCCTTGGTGCGCTTGATGAAGCCGGAGTGCGTGACGGTGACGACCACGTTCTCCTCGGCGATCAAATCCTCCACGTTCATCTCGCCGGAGTACGGCAGGATGCGCGTGCGGCGTTCGTCGCCGTACTTGGCCACGATCTCGTCGAGTTCGTCGCCCACGATCTTGCGCTGGCGCTCCGGCTTGGCCAGGATGTCTTCATAATCGGCGATCCTGCGCATGAGCTCGTTATGCTCGTCCAGGATCTTCTGCGCCTCCATGTTGGCCAGGCGCACCAACTGCATCGACAGGATGGCGTCGGCCTGGACCTGGTCGATGTCCAGGAACTCCATCAGCTTCGGCCGGGCATCCTCGCGGCCCTGGCTGGAGCGGATGAGCCGGATGACCTCCTCAATGGCGTCCAGCGCCTTGAGCAGACCCTGCAGGATATGGTCGCGCTCCTCGGCCTCCCGCTTCAAGTAGCGGGTGCGGCGTTCGATGACGTCCAGCTGGTGCTTCACCCAATGGCGGACGAACGCGTCCAGCGACAGCGTGCGCGGCACGCCATCGACCAGCGCCAGCATGTTCGCGCCGAAGGTCTGCTGCAGCTGCGAATGCTTGTACAGGTTGTTGAGCACTACCTTCGGCACCGCGTCGCGCTTGAGCACCAGCACCAGGCGCTGGCCGGTGCGGCCCGAGGTCTCGTCGCGCATGTCCGCGATGCCCTGGATCTTGCCGTCGCGCACGGCCTCGCGGATCGACGCGGCCAGGCGGTCGGGGTTGACCTGGTACGGCAGTTCGGTGACCACTAGGCACATGCGGCCCTTGATCTCCTCGGTGTTGACCACGGCGCGCATGGTAATCAGGCCGCGACCGGTACGGTACGCCTGCTCGATGCCCTTGTGGCCGAGGATAGTCGCACCGGTGGGGAAGTCGGGGCCCTTGATGCGGGCGATCAGCGCGTCCAGCAGTTCCTCGCGGCTGGCGTCGGGGTGGTCGAGCGCCCAGTGCACGCCGTCCGCTACCTCGCGCATGTTATGCGGGGGGATGTTGGTGGCCATGCCGACGGCGATGCCGGAGGAGCCGTTGACCAGCAGGTTCGGGAAGCGAGCCGGCAGCACGGTCGGCTCCTGGGTCTTGCCGTCGTAGTTGGGCACGAAGTCGACGGTGTCCTTGTCGATGTCGCGCACCATCTCCATCGCCAGCTGTGCCATACGGCACTCGGTGTAACGCATGGCAGCCGCCGGGTCGTCGCCGGGGGAGCCGAAGTTGCCCTGACCGTCCACCAGCAGGTAGCGCATCGCCCACGGCTGGGCCATACGCACCAACGTGTCGTAGATGGCCGAGTCGCCGTGCGGATGGTACTTACCCATCACGTCGCCGACCACGCGGGAGCACTTGTTGTATCCGCGATCCGGGCGGTAGCCGCCGTCGTACATCGCGTACACCACGCGGCGGTGCACGGGCTTCATGCCGTCGCGCACGTCCGGCAACGCGCGCTCCACGATCACCGACAGGGCATAGGCCAGATACGATTCACGCATCTCCTTCTGCAGGTCGGTCGGCTGGATGCGTTCCCCGGACATCAGACCGTAGTCGGTGTCATCGGCCTCCTGAGGGCTTAACGGCTCCATCGAGCCGTTGGGCAGGTGCTGTTCGTCGGCACCCTCGTTCGTGTTCATTTCGTCTGCCACGATGTTCTACATCCCTTCATACTCAGGCATCGATGAAACGTGCGTCATGGGCGTTGCGCTGGATGAACAGGCGGCGGGGCTCGACCTCGTCGCCCATCAGCATGGAGAAGGTCTCATCGGCCTGGGCCGCGTCCTCGATGTGGATCTGCTTCAGGATGCGGTGTTCCGGGTCCATGGTGGTCTCCCACAGCTCCTGGTAGGTCATCTCGCCCAGACCCTTGTACCGCTGGATGCCCTCGCCCTTGGGCAGCTGGCGGCCCGCGGCCTTGCCCTCGGCCAGCACACGGTCGCGCTCCTTGTCGGTGTACACGAAGTCGTGCGGTCCCTTGGTCCATTTGAGGCGGTACAGCGGCGGCATGGCCACGTACACGTAGCCGGCCGTGATCATCGGGCGCATATACCGGAAGAACAGGGTCAGATTCAGCGTGGCGATATGCGCGCCGTCCACGTCGGCGTCGGCCATGATGATGACCTTGTGGTAGCGCACCTTGGAGATGTCGAAGTCCTCGCCGTAGCCGCCGCCGATGGCGGTGATCAGCGATTCGATGGTGTCGGACTTCATCATGCGGTCCAGCGAGGCGCGCTCGGTGTTCAGGATCTTGCCGCGCAACGGCAGGATGGCCTGGGTGATCGGGTTGCGCCCCTGGATGGCGGAGCCGCCTGCCGAGTCGCCCTCCACGATGAACAGCTCGCACTCGCTCGGATCGTTGGACTGACAGTCCTTGAGCTTGTCCGGCATGCCGGCCGTCTCGAAGATGGACTTGCGGCGCGTGTTCTCACGGGCCTTCTTGGCCGCAATGCGGGCGCGGGAGGCTTCGATGGCCTTCTGGATGACGTTCTTGGCCTCGGTGGGGTGGGCGTCGAACCAGTCGCCAAGCTTGTCGGTCATCACACGCTGTACGAAGGCCTTGGCCTCGGAGTTGCCGAGCTTGGTCTTGGTCTGGCCTTCGAACTGCGGGGTGGTGAGCTTGACGGACACCACCGCGATCAGGCCCTCGCGGACGTCGTCGCCGGACAGGTTCTCGTCCTTGTCCTTGAGGATGTTCTTCTCACGGGCGTACCGGTTGACCAGCGAGGTCAGCGCGGCGCGGAAGCCCTCCTCGTGCGTGCCGCCCTCGGTGGTGGAGATCGTGTTCGCGAAGGTCCGGACCGCCTCGGAATACGCCGTGGTCCACTGCATGGCGACCTCGGCGGAGATGCCGATCTTCAGGTCCTCGGATTCGAAGTCGATGACATCCGGCTCAATCGGCGTGGCCTTGCGGGACTTGACCATGTAGTCCACGTAGTCCTTGATGCCGTTCTCGTACCGGTAGGTCACGCTGCGGTGCAGCTCCTCGACGGGGTTGTCGCCGTCGCCGGCCACCTCGTCGCCCGCCTGGTCGATCTCGCGCAGGTCGGTGAGCGAGATCTTCAGGCCCTTGTTCAGGAAGGCCATCTGCTGGAAACGGGAACGCAGGGTTTCGAAATCGTATTCGGTGGTCTCGAAGATCGCCGGATCGGCCCAGAACGTCACCGAGGTTCCGGTCGATTCCTCCGCGCCCATCGGCTCGCCCTGCTTGAGCGGCGCGGTCGGCTTCTGGTCGACGTAGGTCTGCGTCCAGTGGTAGCCCTGACGGCGCACCTCGATGTCCACCCGCGTGGACAGCGCGTTGACCACCGAGATGCCGACGCCGTGCAGACCGCCGGACACCGCGTAGCCGCCGCCGCCGAACTTGCCGCCGGCGTGCAGTTTGGTCATCACGGTCTCCACGCCGGAGATGCCTGTCGCCTCCACGATGTCCACGGGGATGCCTCGGCCGTCGTCGTCCACGCGCACGCCGTTGCCCGGCAGAATGGTGACCTCGATATGCGAGGCGAATCCGGCCAGAGCCTCGTCCACGGAATTGTCCACGATCTCATACACCAGATGGTGCAGGCCACGGGGGCCGGTGGAGCCGATGTACATGCCCGGGCGGATGCGCACGGCTTCAAGCCCCTCCAGCACCTTGAGGTCGCTGGCTTCGTAATGCTCCGGGGCCAGGGAATCGTCCAACTGGGCGTCCTGCAGGTCATTGTCGGTACTGGCGGTGTTCATCGTATCGGGGTCGTTCAGCGCGTCCATCTCAGGGTCTGCCACAGAACTTCCTTCCTACTTGATTTCCTTACGTACGAAGGTTCTACTTTCATACGATATGCCCTAAAACGCAAATAACAGGGCCTTCTAGGGTCGATATACTCTATCTAACACCTTACTCGTCTACAGGGACTTTGCGCCTAGAGCGCCATTATCGGCCCCAGCGCCGCATATGGACGTATCGGCCCTGCGATTGCCGTGGTCCGGTGACCTGGATGCGTTCGATATCGAGCCCCGCCAGCCGTTCCCGAATCGTCGCCGTCAACTGCGGGATCAGATAGTTCAGCTGCGTGGCCCACACCGGGGACTCCGCGCGGATGGTCAGCACACCGTCGCGGAAATCCGCGACCTGCGAATGCGCGGCGATCGCATCGCCCACCACCAGATTCCACTGGGTGCGCAGCTGTGCCACCTTCAGATGGGGCACCCAATGGCCTTCGCCGGCAATCGTCCCCAGCACCCCACCCAACGTATCCGGGTCACGACCGGGCTTGCCGAAGTTCTCCCAGGCCTCCTCCGCCTTGCGCTCACGGTCGCGGCGCGAATCCGACCGGGCCATCAGCCGGTCGAACACCTCGGCGGGCAGCCGGCGCTGATCCAGGTGCAGCAGTACGACGGCGGGAACGCTCATGCCTCACCCGCATCCGCGGATCGCCGCATGTTCTCCAGGAACTCCCGCGCCATCGCATCCGGATCGTGGGCCAACCGCTGGTTTTCCGCCAGCTGCGCCACGTCAACGAGGTGCATCCCCGGTGATGCCGGGATGTCGTTCCGGGCCGCCGCCGTGATGAACACCTGCTCCCGGCCCTGCGCGAACTCCATGATCTGACGGCGCCGCGCATCGTCCAGCTGCGCGAACACGTCGTCCAGAATGATGATCGGATCGATGCCGCGCTCCTGCGCCACCAGCTCGTGCAGCGCCATCTTCAGCGCCCACGCCAACGTCCACATCTCGCCGTTGGATGCGAACTCACGGGCCGGCATGCCATGGAGCAGCACGGTCAGGTCGTCACGCTGCGGGCCGATCAGGTTCTGCCCGCGCGCCACCTCGCCCGCATACAGCCGCTGGAAGTGGCGGCTGAGCTCCTGTTCCGGCTGGTCGAAGAGCAGGACCTCGTCGAACGAGGGCTGATAGGCCAGTTCCGCCTGCTGTCCCTCGCCCGCCACGACGGCGTAGATGCGGGAGAACGGCTCCTTCAGCCGGTCCACCAAGGACGCCCTCAGTCTGGTCAGTTCCACGCCGACCTCGATGAACTGCCCAGTCCAGATCTCCAGGCCGCTCAACGCCGCCGGTGCGTCATCCGCCCGCTGTCCCAATTGTTTGAGCAAGGCCGCCCGTTGCTTGGCGATATGGGTGCACTGCTGAAGCAAATCCGCATACTCGGGCACCAGCAGCACCCCGGACTGGTTGAGCAGGGTTCGACGAGCGGAGGGGTCGCCGGCCACCAATCGCTGGTCCTCGGGGGCGAAGGCGATGCACGGCACCCTGCCGACGATATCCCTCATATAGTGCGAGGCGCCGCCGTTGATGCGGGCACGGTTCGCGCCACGGGCGTTGAGGGTGATCTCATACGTGGTGTCCGCCGGATCGCGCCCGTCCGATGCCGCCTCCGACGTGTTGACGCGGATGGTGGCCGAGGCGGCGTGCTGCTGGATGAGCGGGGCCAGGGTGGAGGTCCGGTGGCTGGCGCCGGTGCCGAGGACTTCGATGGATTCGACCAGATTGGTCTTGCCCAGGCCATTGGCCCCGTATAGCACCGTGATGCCCGGTTCGAAATCCACCACGCACTGGGTCCATGAACGGAAATGGTCCAGCGCCAGCCGTGTAATATGCACCCCGCGGCCTCGGCTCTCAGTTGTTGAAGCGCATCGGCACCAGCAGGTAGCGGTAGTCCATCGATTCGTCCGAATCGGCTTCCTGCTGGCCGTTGAACTCCACCGGCTTGACGGCGGTGGTCATCTTCATGCGCACGAACGGTTCCGTGATGGCACTCAGCCCCTCGATCAGGTACGAGGGGTTGAAAGCCACGGTGATGTCGTCGCCGTCCATGTCGATGTCCAGCGTCTCGATGGCCTGCGCCTCGTCCACGGCGCCTGCGGACAAGGTGAGTTCCTGGCCTTCGAACACCATGCGGATCGGGGCGTTGCGTTCGGCCACCAGCGCCACGCGCTTGATGGCCCCCAGCAGCACCTGCTTGTCGATCACGGCCTGAATCGGGTATTCATCGGCGAACAGACGGTCCACGGCGGGGAACTCGCCGTCGATGACCTGCGATGTGGAGGTGCGTCCGGCATTCTCGAAGCCCAGCAGCGACGAGGCGTCGGTGTCGAGGTCCAGGACCACGTTCTGGTGCTCGTCCAGCGAGCGGGCCACGTCGCGCAGCAGGGAGCCGCGCACCAGTGTGGTGGTGCTGAGGTCGCGGTCCTGCGGGGTCCAGGAGAAGCTGGAGCGGGACAGGCGGAAGCGGTCGGTGGAGGTCATGACGACCTTGTCGCCCTCGAACTGGATGCGCACGCCGGTCAGCACCGGACGATTCTCCTCGCGGGAGACGGCGACACTGGCCTGGGACACTGCCTGCACGAAGGTCGGCGCGTCGACTTGGCCGATCTTAGCCGGCACGATCGGCAGGTCGGGGTATTCGGTGTCCGGCATGAGCTGCAGCGTGAAGGTAGATTTGCCGGAGCTGATGGTCAGCGTCGAGGCGTCGGTGGACAGGTAGGTCTTTTCCGCAGGCAGCGACTTGGTGATGTCGGCCAGCAGTTTGCCGAGCACCAGGGCCGTGCCGGGTTCGTCGATGCCGGCCTCGATGTGGTGGCGGGCGGAAATCTCGTAGTTGAATGCGGAAAGCTGCAGGGTGCCATCGATGGCTTCGAGACGGATGCCCGCCAGGATCGGGTTGGCGGGGCGGGCGTCAATGACGCGCGTGGTCCAGGCCACGGCATCGGCCAGAGCTGCGGAATCGATTTCGACTTTCATGCTGTCCTCGTTTCGTTCAGGTGCTGAGTTCATTCTAGCTGTTGCAGTGATGAACGGAACGGGAGTCTGCGGGCGGGCGTTATGGTTGCGGCGATTACCTGTAGACGGGGAATAGTCAACACCATAAGCACGGTGGATATGTGGATAACAGTCTGGATCGTATGCGGGAGAACGGTTGTCCACAGGTGTGTGAATGTGGATAAGTGAGGGACGAAGTGTGGATAAGTCTCGGAGTTATCCACCGGCGGCGAGCGGTTCCGCGCGTATCCACATTCCAGGCGTGCTTGCGCACGTGTTATCCACCGCGATTTTGCGTGTCGTCCACCAGTTATCCAGAGGGTTTACCCACATTTGTGAATAAGTATGTGGATAACTTTGTGCACGCGGATATGACGACGCCCTCCCCACGGTGACCGCAGGAAGGGCGTCGTATACGGTGGCGTGGAAGCGCCTCCTGTCTACTTGTGGTAGTACGTGGAGCGTTCGAATTTCGGTTCGCAGCATACATTGATGCCCAGGCGCTTGAGTAGGGCCTCGTCGGAAGCCGAGATGATAACCGAGAAGAACGCATCGCAGCCGCGCAGCTTCGGCAGGCCGGCCAGCACGCGGGCCGCGACCTCGCTGGTGGCGGAGGTGATGGAGAGCGCGATCAGCGTCTCGTCGGGATGCAGACGCGGGTTATGGCTGCCGAGCTGCTGGGTTTTGAGCCGGCTGATGGGTTCGATGGCCTCGTTGGAGATGACCTCCAGCTCCATATCCACGCCGGTGACCTGCTTGAGGGCGTTCATCAGCAGGGAGCTGGCGGCCCCCAGACGGTCGGAGGTCTTGCCGGTGACCACCGAGCCGTCCGGAAGAATCATGGCGCCGGCCGGCGCCCCTGTGGCCTCCTCCTTGAGCAGGGCCGCCGAGCGAGTCGGCGAGTAATCCTTGGAGACCCCGGCCTTCTTCATGATGAGTTCGAGCTTGTCCACGTACTCCTGTCCGGTGCCGGTGCGTCTGACCTGTACGGCCGCGGTGAAGTAGCGCCGCACAATCTCCATCCTGGCGGCCTCGGCGCAGGCCTCGTCATCGGTGATGGCGAAGCCCACCATGTTGACCCCCATGTCGGTGGGGCTCTGGTAGGGGGAGGTGCCCAGGATCTTCTCCATCAGCGCCTTGACCACGGGGAACGCCTCGACGTCACGGTTGTAGTTTACCGTGGTCTTGCCGTAGGCCTCCAGATGGAACGGGTCGATGATGTTGGAATCGTCCAGATCGACGGTGGCGGCCTCGTAGGCGATGTTGACCGGGTGCTTCAGCGGCAGGTTCCACACGGGGAAGGTCTCGAACTTGGCGTAGCCGGCGGCGATGCCGCGTTCGTGCTCGTGATACACCTGGGACAGGCACGTGGCCAGTTTGCCTGAACCGGGGCCGGGCGCGGTCACCACCACCAGCGGACGTGTGGTCTCCACATACTCGTTGCGTCCGTATCCGTTCTCGGAGACGATCAGATCGATGTCATGCGGGTATCCCTCGATCGGGTAATGAAGCTTGCAGGGGATGCCCAGCATCTGCAGGCGGTGACGGAAGACGTCCGCCGCCTGCTGGCCGGCGTATTGCGTCAGCACCACGGCGGCCACGGTCAGGCCGTTGGTGCGGTAGATATCCGCCAGGCGCAGCACATCCTCGTCATAGGTGATGCCCAGATCGCCGCGTTCCTTGTTCTTCTCGATGTCGTTGGCGTTGATGGCGATGATGATCTCGACATCCTCCGCCAGGCTCTTCAACATACGGAACTTGGTATCGGGTTGGAACCCCGGCAGCACGCGGCTGGCATGGTAGTCGTCGAAGAGCTTGCCGCCGAACTCCAGATACAGTTTGCCGCCGAACTGGGCGATGCGTTCCCGGATATGCGCGGCCTGCAGTTCGATGTACTTGTCATTGTCAAAACCTTGGCGCATGGGCATCTCCCTCATCATCATGAGTCTCGCCCGAGCGCAGGGGCGCACGCCGGGACTCGTTGTTCCAACGCATCGCCCGGTCATGGCCTGCGGCCGACGGGCAATCATGCTACGAGTATAGCGGTGCCCCGCAATGACCCCCGCGGTTGCGGGACGTCACTCCGCGGAACGCTGCTTGAGACGCACCGTCAGTTCCATCACGTAGTTGTAGATCTCCTGCTTCTCCCGCATCTCGTCGCTGATGCGCGTGCACGCGTGCATGACGGTGGTGTGGTCGCGTCCTCCGAACACGTCGCCGATGTCCTTCAGGCTGATGCTGGTCATCTCGCGGGACAGGTACATGGCGATCTGTCGGGCCAACGCCACGTTCTTGGTTCGTGTGCGTCCGACGATCTGATCGAAGGTCAGATGGAAGTACTTGGCGACCTGGCCGATGATGTCAGAGGGTTTGACCTCCACATCCGTGGTGAAGAAGTCCTGCAGCGTCTGCTCCGCCAACGCCTTGGTGACGGGCTGGTTGCTGAGCGAGGCGACCGCGGTGACGCGCGTGAGGGCGCCTTCGAGCTCTCGGATGTTCTCGGTGAACCGTTCCGCGATCAGGTCCAGGACGTCGTTGGGGATGGTGACGCCGTTCATGCCGCTCATCATGCGCAGGATGGCGATGCGGGTCTCCAGGTCCGGCGGCTTGACGTCCACGGTTAGGCCGGCGTCGAACCGGCTGATGAGGCGTGCTTCGAATCCTTTGAGGTTTTTGGGTGCGACGTCGCTGGCGATGACGATGCGTTTGCTGGCCTGGTAGAGGCTGTTGAAGGTGTGGAAGAACTGTTCGAGGGTG